>WFPZ01000016.1 GCA_015487335.1 Paracoccaceae bacterium | reverse complement strand
TATGCGCCACCACCTCCGAAGGCGGATCCCGCCAGAAACAGGGCTCGGTGAAGGCGATCACCCCGCCCGGCGCGAGCGAATCGCGCCACCGCTCCAGCGCCTCGGTGATGCCGAGGAAATAGACCCCGCCGGCGCACCAGATCAGATCATAAGGCCCGCCGGGATCGGCCATGTCGCCCAGGCGCAGATCGACCCGCCAGTCGCCCGCCCATTCCTCGGCCGCCTCGCCCAGGTATTGCGGGTTGTGATCGATGGCCACCACCGTGGCCTCGGGCGCCAGCTGCAGAAGCGGGCCGATGTCGGGGCCCGGGCCGCAGGCGACATCGCAGATCCGCGCCCCTTCGGGCAGCGAGATCTGGCGGCCCAGCCATTCGATGTCGGCCGGCTCGCCGGGGCCTTCGCGCGGCAGGTTGCGGTGGAGGGTGGAAAAGGCCTGTGGGTTCATGCTCGGGCTCCCGTTGCAGTGAGCTGTCGTTTCAGGATTGCGCCCCGTCGCGGATCAGCTTCCAGTTGATCGCATCGAGCAGGGCCTCGAAGGAGGCATCGACGATATTGGGCGAAACCCCCACCGTGGACCAGCGCCGCCCCTGCCCGTCTTCGCTGTCGATGATGACACGGGTCACGGCTTCGGTGCCGCCGTCGGTGATGCGCACCTTGAAATCCACCAGCCGCATGTCGTCGATCGCCGCCTGCCAGGGGCCCAGATCCTTGGCCAGCGCCTTGGCCAGGGCGTTCACCGGCCCCCTGTCCTGGCCGGATTCGTCCATGCTTTCGGAAACCGAAAGCCGCTTCTCGTTGCCGATCTTGACCACCACCACCGCCTCGGAAAGGCTGACCATGCGGTTGTACTTGTTCTTGCGCCGCTCCACCGTGACCTTGTAGCGCTTGACCTCGAAGAACTCGGGCATCTGCCCCAGCTCGCGGCGCGCCAGCAGCTCGAAGGAGGCCTGGGCGGTGTCGAAGGAATAGCCCTGGGCCTCGCGCTGCTTGACCGCCTGCAGGATGCGCGAAAGCGCCGGGTCGTCGCGCGCCACCTTCAGCCCCATCCCGGCCAGCCGGGTGCGCAGGTTGCTCAGCCCGGCCTGGTTGGACATGGGCACGATGCGGGCATTGCCCACCGCCGCCGGGTCGATGTGCTCGTAGGTGGTCGGATCCTTGAGGATGGCGCTGGCGTGCAGCCCGGCCTTGTGGGCGAAGGCGGAGGCGCCCACATAGGGCGCGCTGCGCAGCGGCACCCGGTTGAGGATGTCGTCAAGAAGGCGCGAGGCGCGGGTAAGGCCTGCCAGTGACTCGCGTTTTATGCCGGTTTCATAACGGCTTGCGTAAGGTTCCTTGAGCAGGAGCGTGGGCAGGAGGGTCGTCAGGTTGGCATTGCCGCAGCGCTCGCCCAGCCCGTTGAGCGTTCCCTGGATCTGGCGCGCCCCGGCATCGACCGCGGCCAGCGAACCGGCCACCGCATTGCCGGTGTCGTCATGGGTGTGGATGCCCAGCCTCTCGCCGGGGATGCCGGCCTCGATGACGGCGCGGGTGATGTCGTGGATCTCCGCCGGCAGGGTGCCGCCGTTGGTGTCGCACAGCACGATCCAGCGCGCGCCGGCCTCGAGGGCGGCCTGCAGGCAGGACAGCGCATAAGGGGCGTCGGCCTTGTAGCCATCAAAGAAATGCTCGGCGTCGAAGAGCGCCTCCTTGCCGTTTTTTACAATGTGTTCAATTGATTGAGAGATGCTCTTGAGGTTTTCGTCGAGGTCGATCCCCAGCGCCGTCCTGACATGGAAATCATGGGTCTTGCCCACCAGGCAGACGGCCTGCGTGCCGGCGTTCATCACCGCCGCGAGCACATCGTCGTTTTCCACCGAACGTCCGGCGCGTCTGGTCATGCCGAAGGCGGTGAGCCGCGCCGAGGTGGCGGGGGGCCGGGCGAAGAATTCGCTGTCGGTGGGGTTGGCGCCGGGCCAGCCGCCCTCGATGTAATCCACCCCCAGCTCGTCGAGGGTGGCGGCGATGCGGTGCTTCTCGGCGGTGGAGAACTGCACGCCCTGGGTCTGCTGCCCGTCGCGCAGGGTGGTATCATAGAGATAGAGGCGTTCTCGGGTCATCCTCGACACCTCCGAACAGGACATCCGCCCGTGGCGCCTGCGACACGGGCAGCGCCCGGCCGCCCCCCCGGGCGGGCGCTTTGCACCCACCCGCGGCCGGGCACGGCCCTTCGGCTGACGCGGGACATCATTTCAGCGCCTCCAGCCTGGCGGGGTCGAAACCGGGTTTGG
>WFPZ01000015.1 GCA_015487335.1 Paracoccaceae bacterium | reverse complement strand
GGGCAGGCTATCGCAGTTGTTGATGGCAGGATCGTCGAAAATCTGCATATCGTGACCGCGCGGGCGGTGCTCGCGAAAGCGGAAGCGATAGCACAGATGGAGAAATAGAGATGGGCTGGCTGATACTTGGCGTTCTTCTGTGGGGCGTATCACATGAATTCAAGCGCCTCGCGCCGGGCCTTCGGGCCAGCATGGGCAATGCGGGGAAGGGGCTTGTGGCGGTGGGGTCGCTGGTGGCGATCTGGCTGATGGTGAAGGGCTACAAGGCCGCCGATCCCACGCCGCTGTGGCAGTTGGGCGACTGGGCCAGGTACCTCAACAACCTGCTGATGGTGCCGGCGGTTGCGCTGATGGGGGTGGGCAGGTCGAAAAGCCGCCTGCGCGGCATGATTCGCCATCCGATGCTGACCGGGGTGCTGGTTTGGGCCGTAGCGCACCTGCTGGTCAACGGCGATCTGCCCTCGCTGGTGCTGTTCGGCGGGCTGGGGGTATGGGCGGTGCTTTCGATGCTGATGATCAATCGCGCCGAGCCCGATTACGTGCCCTACACGGAGGGCAGCGTGAAGGGCGATGTCCGGCTGGCTGTGATCACGGTCGCGCTTTTCGTCCTGATCGGCGGAGTTCACGCCTGGCTGGGGGTGAATCCCTTCAGCGGCGGGGCCTAGCGGCCCCGCCGCGGGTAAAATGAGGCGATGAAACCGGAGCATCCAGGATGAAGACGAACGCGGGGCGGTTCTTCGAGGATTACAGGGTGGGCGAGGTGATCACCCATGCGGTGCCGCGCACGGTTTCGGGGGGAGAGCGGGCGCTTTACCATGCGCTCTATCCGGCCCGTCACGCGCTTCATTCCTCGGACCGTTTCGCCCGGGACTGCGGGTTGGAGGGCGCCCCGCTGGATGACTGGCTGGCCTTCCATCTGGTGTTCGGCAAGACGGTGCCGGACATCTCGCTCAATGCGGTGGCCAATCTCGGCTATGCCGAGGGGCGCTGGCTGAAGCCCGTGCGCCCCGGGGACACCCTGCACGCGGTGAGCGAGGTGATCGGGCTCAGGCAGAACTCCAATGGCAAGAGCGGCATCGTCTGGGTGCGCACCACCGGGCTGAACCAGTTCGACGAGCCGGTGCTGAGCTATGTGCGCTGGGTCATGGTGCGCAAGCGCAGCCCCGACGCACCGGCGCCGGACGCCTGCATCCCTCAGCTGGCCGGCCATGTCGCGGCGGAAGATCTGGTGGTGCCGGAGGGGCTGAACTTCCTGCAGTACGATTTCGCGCTGGCCGGAGAGCCGCACCGGATGGCCGACTACGAGATCGGCGAGAAGATCGACCACGTGGACGGGGTGACCATCGAGGAGGCCGAGCACATGCTGGCCACCCGTCTGTGGCAGAACACCGCCAAGGTGCATTTCGACGCCACCCGGCGCCCCGACGGGAGGCGGCTGATCTATGGCGGGCATGTGATCAGTCTGGCGCGGGCGCTGTCGTTCAACGGGCTGGCCAATGCGCAGATGGTTGTCGGGCTGAACGCGGGCGTCCACGCCAACCCCTGTTTCGCCGGCGATACCGTGCGGGCCTGGTCTCAGGTGCTCGACAAGGCCGAGACCCCGGCGCCGGGGGTGGGGGCGATCCGGCTGAGGCTGGTGGCGGTGCGCGACGGCGCGCCTCCTTTCGCCTTGCACGACGCGGCGGGAAAGCACTTGCCCGAGGTGTTGCTGGATCTCGATTACTGGGCCTTGATGCCTTTGTGACCGCATAAGTGATCACAATTATCATTTCAGTGATCACAAAAGGAAATTTCCGGTAGAAAAACCGCCGGTTTTTCGGGGATTCGCCAGCTGGGCGGGTGACTCGCGGAAAAATCCGGCTATCACGGTGCGCAAGATACGACATGCGCAAAGCACAGGACAGGAAGGAAGCACATCATGCCTGATGTCAGCCAGAGCAACCGCCCGCTTTCCCCGCATCTCTCGGTCTACCGGCCGCAGATCTCCATGGTGTCCTCGATTCTCACGAGGATCACCGGCATCAGCCTGCTTGTGGGCGGGCTGCTGGTGATCTGGTGGTTTCTCGCCGCGGCAACCTCGCCCGAAGCCTTCGCCCTGGCGGATGGGATTCTGACCTCATGGCTGGGCGATCTGGTGATGCTCGGCTCGCTCTGGGCGCTGTGGTACCATTTCCTGACCGGGCTGCGGCATCTCTACTGGGACACCGGGCGCGGCCTTGATCTGCCAACCGCAAAGATGCTGGGCTGGGTGGCCGTGTTCGGTTCATTCATCCTGACGGCCCTGACCGTCGTTCTCGTCTAGGGGGGTGAAAATGGCTTTTCTGACCGATCGCAAGCGTGCCACGGGGCTGGGCTCGGCCCGCGCGGGAACCGATCACAGGTGGAAGATGACGGTCAGCGCCGTGGCCCTGGCCATTCTGGTGCCGCTGTTCGTTTTCACCTTCGGCCCGATGCTGGGCCGGCCCCACGAGGAGGTGCTGGCCTATTTCGGGCGTCCCTTCCCGGCGCTGGTGGCGGTGCTGACGCTGGTCACCGGTTTCATGCATTTCCGGCTGGGGGTGCGCACGGCCATCGAGGATTACACCCACGGCCTGGTGCGTGAATACCTGATCATCGGGATGAACATCATCAGCTTTGGCGCGGCGGCCGTGGCCATCTTCGCCATCGCCCGGCTGGCGCTTTGAGGAGCTAACAGGATCATGGCAGCTTACGAATACGAGACGCACAACTATGACGTGGTGGTGGTCGGCGCCGGCGGCGCGGGGCTG
>WFPZ01000014.1 GCA_015487335.1 Paracoccaceae bacterium | reverse complement strand
GGCACGGGGTTCCTGCGCGCGGGCAAGGGCCTGCGCCCGGGCCAGCCGCTGCTGGTGCAGGTGACGGGCTATGCAGAGCCGGGCAAGGCCGTGCCGGTGACCGCGCGCATCCTGTTCAAGAGCCGCCATGCCATCGTCACCCCCGATGCGCCGGGGCTCAACATCTCGCGCGGCATCCGCGACGAGCAGGAGCGCCTGCGCCTGCATGATCTGGCCGAGGAGGCGATGGGGCAGGCGGGCGAGGGCATCGGGCTGATCCTGCGCTCGGCGGCGCAGGGGGCCGATTCGCATGACATCGCCCAGGACATCGCCGCCCAGCTGCAACTGGCCGGTGCCGTTCTGGCCGAGGCCGAGGGCGCAGACCCCGAGTTTCTGCTCGACGGGCCGGACGCCCATTTCCTGGCCTGGCGCGAGTGGGGCGAGCCCGACCTGCTGGCCGACGGCCCCCATGCCTTCGAGGAACACGGGGTGCACGAGATGGTGCAGGCCATGCGACGGCCGCGGGTGCCGCTGGCGGGCCGGGCGGAGGCCTTCATCGAGCCCACCCGCGCGCTGGTGGCCATCGACGTGAACACCGGCGGCGATACCTCGCCTGCGGCCGGGCTCAAGGCCAACCTGGCGCTGGTGCGCGAGTTGCCGCGCCAGTTGCGCTGCCGGGGGCTGGGCGGCCAGATCACCATCGATTTCGCGCCCATGCCCAGGAAGGACCGCCGCCACCTGGAACAGCAGCTCAGGGCCGCCTTCCGCGCCGATCCGGTGGAGACGGCTCTTGTCGGCTGGACGCCCCTGGGCCATTTCGAACTGCAGAGAAAGCGCGAAAGACTGCCGCTGGCCGGTGGAGGCACGCAATGAGCTGCCCGATCTGCGGAAAGGACACGGTGCAGAAATACCGCCCCTTCTGCTCCAGGCGCTGCGCCGATGTGGATCTCGGAAAATGGCTGACCGGGGCCTATTCGGTGCCCGCCGAAGAGCCCGAGGACACCCCCGGAGAACTGTCCCGGGCGCTGGACGAAGAGGAAGGCCGCAAGCCGCACTGAACGCCTGCCGGGGCCCTTGCGGCCGTCCGCCCGGCGCCCGCTTCGGCCTGCCCCGGAAGCTGTGAAAAACCGCCCCGATTCGCGGCTTTTTGCTCTGGACAGCCGCCCGGGTGACGTCTAGAACATCCGCCACCCGAACGGCCTTGCCGTTCGCCCGTGCCCGGGTAGCTCAGGGGTAGAGCAGTGGACTGAAAATCCTCGTGTCGGTGGTTCAAATCCGCCCCCGGGCACCATTTTTCCGCGACGGCGAAAAGTTTCCTGCACCCGGGGGCAGGCTCCGCGCATTCCTGCGCGCTTCAGGCAGGCTCCCGCCACAGCACGCCGGTCAGGCAGCCGATGTTGCCTGCCGCCTTCGCCAGCTCGCCGACCTCCACCGTCACCACCTCGAGGCCGTGGCTTTCGTAGAAGGGCTGGATGCGGCTCAGCCCGGCGGCCAGCAGGATCCGGCCCGGGGAGAGGGTCACGAAGTTCATGGCGCGATAGCTTTCGGCATCGTCCGCAAGCGGCGGGAACGCCACCCGGTAGCCTCTTTCGCGCAGCGCCATCACGGCGGCATGAGGGGTGCGCCGGGGCCAGCAGAAGGCCAGATCGGGGCTGGCGATGCGCAGCATGCCCATCAGGTGCATGGTGCCGAAGGGCATGTCCACGCAGATCGCCTCGCAGCCGATCTCGGCCAGGGTTGCGGTGATCTGCCCGATCGCCTCCCGGTTCGTCCGGTGGCCGCAGCCGATGATCGCGGTGCGTTCGTCCAGCCACATCAGATCGGCGCCCTCGAAGGTGGCCCCGCCCGTCAGGCTGCGCAGGATCGGCACGCCCAGATCGGCCAGCCGCCGGGCCACGGCGCGTTCCTCGCCGGCCCGGGCCTGGCCTGCGGGCCGGGCCAGAATTGCCCCCTGCGGCGTCATGACGAAGAGATCGGCGCAGAACATCTGGTTGGGCGAGGGCTCTTTCTCCGGAGCCACCAGATGCACCGCGACCCCCTGATCCTCATAGGCCTTGCGGATGGCATCATGCTGGGCGCGGGCGCGGGGCAGATCCAGCGGGGCGAGCATCAGCGCCTTCTCCGGGTCGCCGGATGCGGCGGCCAGTTCCGGGCCCGGCGGGTGCATCAGCACGGCGCGCAGTGGCGCATGTTCGCTGGCTACCCGAAAGGGAGCCCATAGCGAGCCGATCTCCGCCTCGTGCCTGGCCGCCCGGCCAACCCAGCCCTCGCCGCCATAGGCCGCCTTGCCGAAACTGTTGTCATCGGGCGTATCCCCGCTTGCCATTGGCTCTTCCTCCGGCAACTGTGCCACCATCGCCATATTGATGCGGCGCATCCGCCTGCGCAAGCGCGCCGCCAAGTCCGGAGCCCGCATGACCAGACGCCCCAATATCGTGCTGTTCATGACCGACAACCAGCCCGCCGAGCTGCTGGGCTGCTACGGTAACGACGAGATCTTCACCCCGCATCTGGATGCCTTGGCGGCAGAGGGGTTTCTTTTTGAAAACGCCTTTTGCGTCAATGGCATGTGTTCTCCCTGCCGGGCCTCGGTGATGACCGGGCTGATGCCCTCGCAGCACGGCATCCACACCTGGATCGACGATCGCCTGCGCCACCTCTGGCCCGAGGGCTGGAGCCCGCTCGACAGCTTCCGCACCCTGCCCGAGGTTCTGGCCGGGCATGGCTACCGCACCGCGC
>WFPZ01000013.1 GCA_015487335.1 Paracoccaceae bacterium | reverse complement strand
TCGGCGAGGAAGACGCCGCCGTGCACCCGCACCACCAGCCCCTCCTTCGAGAGCTTCTTGACGGTGCGGCGGATGGTTTCTTCCGACACGTCCAGCGCCGCCGCCAGGTGGCTGGTGCGGGCCGAGCCGCCCACCCGGCGCAGCATGTCGAGCAATTCCAGTGCCCGGTGCGTTCTGGAGGCTGATTTCTCTGGCATCATCCTCGCCATTTCATAAGGTTGCAGCATTAAAAACCACAAACGGGCTGATTGATCGATCACCAAATCCACAAACTCTCACATTTATGTGGACTTGTGGGTTTTCAACACGCCTGCGCATATCGGGGAGTCTTGCCATGAAGCGCCGGAACATTCTCTTCATCATCATCGACCAGCTGCGGGCCGATTGCCTGCACGGCGCGCTGGCCGATCATGTGGATCTTCCCAACCTGCGCCGCTTTCGGGACGAGTCGGTGAGCTTCGAGCGGCACTATTCGGTCACCAATCCCTGCGGGCCGTCGCGCGCCAGCCTGTTCACCGGGCTTTACGCCATGAACCACCGTTCGGTGCGCAACGGCACGCCGCTGGCCGCCCATCACACCAACGTGGCGCTGGAGATGCGCAAGGCAGGCTATGATCCGCTGCTGTTCGGCTATACCGACACCACCCATGATCCGCGCACCGGCCATCCGCGCGATCCGCGGCTGCTGACCAGCGAAGGGGTGCTGCCGGGCTTTCACGAGATCGTCGAGATGGCCATGGACCAAAGCTATCCGTGGCGGGCGCATCTGAAGAAGAAGGGCTATGATCTGCCCGATTATTCCCGCATCTGGGCGCCGGTCTCGCCCGACCCCGCGCGCCCGCCGCGGCCCGACGATCCGCCCTTCTACCGCGCCGAGGACAGCGACACCGCCTTTCTCACCGATGCCTTCCTGCAGCAGATGGCGGTGCGCACCGATCAGCGCTGGTTCGCCCTGCTCACCTACCTGCGCCCCCATCCGCCGCTGGTGGCCCCCGAGCCCTACAACCGCATGTATGACCCTTCCGCCCTGCCTTTGCCGGTGCGCCGCCCCGACCCGGCCGAGGAAGAGGCCGTGCATCCCTATGTCGCCGCGCACCGGCGCATGCCTTCGCTGGGCGATACGGTGGTGGGTTGCGGCGCGGGGCTGGACGAGCGCCGCGACGAGGATGTCCAGCTGTTGCGCGCCCTCTATCTGGGCCTGGCCACGGAGGTGGATCACCACCTCGGGCGGATCATGGATTTCCTCAGGGAAACAGGCCAGTACGACGAGACATTGATCATCGTCACCGCTGATCACGGCGAGATGCTGGGCGATCACCACATGTGGGGCAAGCAGCATGTCTACGAGCCCGCCTGGCACATCCCGCTGCTGATCCGCGATCCGGCCCGGCCGCAGGGCCATGGCACCCGCGTGCAGGCGCTGACGGAAACCATCGACATCGCGCCCACCATCCTTGAGGCCTGCGACCGGCCGGTGCCTGCGGCGATGGACGGCCGCCCGTTGTGCGACTTTCTTGAAGGCCGCGCCCCAGGCGACTGGAAAGACGCGATAATGATGGAGCTGGAATTTGCCGAGCCCGATTATCCGCGCCCGTTGCAGAAGGCCCTGAGCCTGCCGTTGCGCGATGCCAACATCGCCATCCTGCGCGAAGAGCGCTACAAGCTGGTGCATTTCAACGCCGGATTGCCGCCGCTTCTGTTCGATCTGCAGGAAGATCCCGGGGAGATGAACGACCTTGCCGGCGATCCGGCGCATCGCGACACGCTGCTGCGGCTGACGCAACGGCTGCTGAGCCACCGCATGAGCCATGCGGACCGGAACCTCAGCGAAATGAAGGCCACCGCCGGGGGGGTGCTGAACTTCACCCCCGGGGCCTGAGCCGGGGCTTGGGCTCAGTCCATGGCCAGCTCTTCCCCCAGCTCGCGCCAGCGGTGGCACGAGACATTGTGCCCGTCGCCGGCATCCTCCAGTTCGGGCTCTTCCGCGCGGCAGCGATCGGTGGCGTATGGGCAGCGCGTGTGAAACTTGCAGCCCGGCGGCGGGTCGGTGGGTGAGGGGATCTCGCCCTCCAGCCTGCGCGTCCTGCCGCGGTCGTCCGGATCCAGCGAGGGAATGGCCGACAGAAGCGCCCGGGTATAGGGATGGCGCGGCCGGGCGAACAGCTGGCGGGTGGGTGCGGTCTCCACCAGCCGGCCCAGATACATCACCGCCACGTGGTCGCAGACGTGGGCCACCACAGAGAGGTCGTGGCTGATGAACAGGAAGGTCAGCCCCATTTCCTTCTGAAGCGACCGCAGAAGGTTGAGCACGTCGGCCTGGATCGAGACGTCCAGCGCCGCCACCGCCTCGTCGGCGACCACGAAGCGCGGGCGCGATACCAGCGCGCGGGCGATCGAGATGCGCTGGCGCTGGCCGCCCGAGAAGGCATGCGGAAAGCGGCGCAGGTGTTCGAGGTTCAGCCGGCACATGGTGGCGATCTCGCGCACCCTCTCGTCGGTTTCGGCGCGCGATTTCGTCAGCCCCATGACCTCCAGCGGCTCGGCGATGATGTCGCGCACCGTCATGCGCGGGCTCAGCGCGGCGTAAGGATCCTGAAAGATCAGCTGGGCGCGCGAGCGGTAATCCTTCAGCGCCGCCTTGTCGATCGCGGCGAGATCGTATCTCACCTCGCCGTCGTCGTAGATCACCTCGCCATGGGTGATCGGGGCGGCGCGCAGCAGCGCCCGGCCCAGCGTCGTCTTGCCCGAGCCCGATTCGCCCACCAGGCCGAAGAAATGTCCGGCCGGGATCTCGATGCTGACGCCCTCGACGGCGCGCACCACCTGTCGGGGCCCGATGAGCCCGCCGCGCAGCGGGTAGTGGACGGAAAGGTTGCGGGTGGTGATCAGCGCTCTGTCGCTCATGCCGCCCCCCTTTCGCGCGCGGCAAGGTGGCAGGCCACGCGGTGGTGATCGTCAAGCTGCATGAACTGCGGCACTTCGTGCTGGCAACGTCCTTCGATGGCCACCGAGCAGCGGGTATTGAACACGCAGCCGGTGGGGCGCTCCAGCGGCGAGGGGATGTCGCCGGGCACCGGAGTCAGCGGCTTGTCGAGGTTTTCGAGATCGGGCAGGGCGGCGATCAGCCCGCGCGTATAGGGGTGGGCGGGGGTGCGGATCACCTCGCGCACCGGGCCCTGCTCCACCAGCCGGCCCAGATACATCACCGCCACCGTGTCGGCGGTCTGGGCGATCACGCCCAGATCGTGGGTGATGAAGATGATCGCCATGCCGAACTCGGCCACCAGATCCTTCATCAGGTCGATCACCTGGGCCTGGATGGTGACGTCGAGCGCCGTTGTGGGCTCGTCGGCGATCAGCAGGCGGGGCCGGGTGGACAGCGCCATGGCGATCATGGCGCGCTGGCGCATGCCGCCCGACAGCTCGAAGGCATACTGGTCGAACCTCCGGGCGGCGTCGGAGATTCCCACCCGCGCCAGCATCTCGATCGACAGCTCCCGGGCCTGCTTCTTGTTCATGTCGGTATGAATCAGCAGCTGTTCCACCATCTGGCTGCCGATGGTGATGGCAGGGGCGAAACTGGCCATCGGCTCCTGGAAGATCATCGAGATCGCGCCGCCGCGCACCAGCTGCATCTCGCGTGCGCTGCGCAGGGTCATCACGTCCACCGGGCCGTCGTCGAGGTGCAGGATGATGCGGCTTTGCGGGCCGTAGACGGCATTCCTGGCGTTGAGCTTCATCAGCGACTTGGCGGTCACCGACTTGCCCGAGCCGGACTCGCCCACCAGGCCCATCACCTGGCCCTGTTCGATGCTGAACGAGACATCGTCGACGGCGGTGATCCGCCCTTCGTCGGTGTCGAACTGCAAGGTGAGGTTTTCGACGTCGAGCAGCCGGGTCATTTTCTGCTTTCCGAATAGGGGTCGGCGGCGTCGCGCAGCCCGTCGCCCACGAAGACGAAGGCCAGCACGAGGGTGATGAAGAAGATGACGGGGATGAAATACCACTGGTAGTTCAGCAGCACATCCGCCTTGGTGACGTTCTGCAG
>WFPZ01000012.1 GCA_015487335.1 Paracoccaceae bacterium | reverse complement strand
GCGCGATGGTGGCGGTGATCGGCCCTTCGGGGGCGGGCAAGTCGACCCTGCTGAGCGCCATTGCCGGGTTCATCCGCCCCAGCGCGGGGCGCGTGCTGTGGCAGGGGCGGGATCTGACCCCCCTGCCCCCCGGCGAGCGTCCGGTGACGATAATCTTCCAGGACAACAACCTCTTTCCGCACCTGAGCGCCTTCGACAACGTGGCCCTCGGCCTGTGCCCCTCGCTGAAGCTGGCCCCGGCGGAACGCGCCCGCGTCAGGGAAGCGTTGGCGCGGGTCGGGCTGGCCGGGCTGGAAGCGCGCAAGCCGGCGGCACTGTCGGGCGGCCAGCAAAGCCGGGTGGCCCTGGCCCGGGTGCTGGTGCGCGCCCGCCCCCTGCTGCTGCTGGACGAACCCTTCGCAGCGCTGGGGCCGGCTCTGCGGGAAGAGATGCTCGACCTCGTGGCGGAACTGTGCCGCGAGACCGGCGCCACCCTGCTGATGGTCAGCCACGACCCGCGCGACGCCGAACGCATCGCGGGCATGGCGGTGCTGATGGCCGAGGGGCAGGCCCATGCGCCGATGCCCACGGCCCGGCTGCTGGCAGACCCGCCGCGCGCCCTGCGCGATTACCTGGGCGGCCGGGCCTGAGCCCCGGCATCAAACGGTCGGAACCGGCGCCAGTTTCGCCAAACAGCGGAAGTTCGGGAAAGAAAAACGCGCCCCCGGGGGGGGCGCGTTTAAATTTTCTTGCCGTTGCCTGACGGTCAGGCCTGCGTCTTGCGCCCCTTGATCGGGGCCCAAAGCCGCTTGTTGGTGAGGTACAGCAACACCGCGAAGAAGGTCAGGAACACCACGGAAACGAAGCCCACCTTCTTGCGCACCATCATCTTCGGCTCTGCCGTCCACATCAGGAAGGCAGCCACGTCCTCGGCCATGGACTGAACGTCATTGGGGCTGCCATCGGCAAATTCGACCTCCTCGCCGAAGAGCGGCTGGGGCATTGCCGTCCAGCCGTAGGGGAAGGCGGTATTTTCATAGATGGTGGTGCCGGCCTGTTCCTTTTCCTCGCCGGTGAAGCCGGTGAGGAAGGCCACGATGTACTCCGGGCCGCCCATGCCCTTGAAGAGCTGGTTGAGGCCGGTGCCATAGGGGCCGTGGAACCCGGCGCGTGCCTTGGCCATCACGCTGAGGTCGGGCGCGTTTTCGAGGCTAGACGGCGGGAAGGAATCGCGCGGCAGGGCCGGGCGGGTATCGCCGATTTCCGGGTCGTATACCTCGAACTGCTTGGCATATGCGCGCACCTGGGCATCGGTATATCCCAGATCCGTCAGGGTGCGCAGCGGCACGTAGCGAAGCCCGTGGCAGGCGGCGCAGACCTCGGTATAGACCTGCAGGCCGCGCTGCAGCTGAGCCTTGTCCCAGGTTCCGAAGGGGCCCTCGAAGCTGAAATCGACATCCTCGATCCCGCCCTTGTCTTCCTCGGCCACTGCCCCGCCGGACGCAAGCGCCAGCACCGTGAGAGCAGAAAGTGCAAATTTCCTGATCATCGTCGTCGATCCTTTCCTACTCGCCAGGCGTCTTGGCGGTCGGGTAATGAGCGTTGAAGTCTTCCTCGATCGTCGCAGGCTGCGGCAGCGGCTTCTCGATCACGCCGAGCAGCGGCAGGATGACCAGGAAGTAGGCGAACCAGTAGGCCGCCCCGATCAGGGAGATCGTGGAGTAGGGCGGTTCGGCCGGACGGGCGCCGGCCCAGGTCAGGACGATGAAGTCGAGGACCAGAAGCCAGAACCACCACTTGAACATCGGCCGGTAACGCCCCGAACGCACCGAGGAGGTATCGAGCCAGGGCACCAGCGCCATCACGAGGATCGCGCCGAACATGGCCAGAACGCCGAAGAACTTGGCATCGATGATGCCGAAGCTGATGAAGTTGGCGATCTGCACCACCCAGACGTCCGCCGTGAAGGCGCGCAGGATCGCGTAGAAGGGCAGGAAGTACCATTCCGGAACGATCTCGGCCGGGGTGACCAGCGGGTTGGCCTCGACGTAGTTCTCGGGGGCGCCAAGGTAGTTGGGCATGAAGCCGACGATGGCGAAGAACACCACCAGGATGGCGACCAGCGCGAACAGGTCCTTGATCACGAAATAGGGCCAGAAGGGCACGGTGTCTCTCTTGGCTTCCTCCTTGGAGCCCCGGCGCACCTCGACCCCGGCGGGGTTGTTGTTGCCGGTGGTGTGGAAGGCCCAGATGTGCACGATCACCAGCGCCGCGATGATGAACGGCAGAAGGTAATGCAGCGCGAAGAACCGGTTGAGGGTGGGATTGCCTACCGCGGGCCCGCCCAGCAGCCATGTCTGGAGGGCATCGCCCACGAAGGGAATGGCGCCGAACAGGCCGGTGATCACCGTGGCGCCCCAGAAGGACATCTGCCCCCAGGGCAGCACGTAGCCCATGAAGCCGGTGGCCATCATCAGCAGATAGATCAGCATGCCGATGATCCAGGTCACTTCGCGCGGAGCCTTGTAGGAACCGTAGTAGAGGCCGCGGAAGATGTGGACATAGACGGCAAAGAAGAACAGCGATGCGCCGTTGAGGTGCAGATAGCGCAGGAAGGTGCCGCCGTTGATGTTGCGCATGATGTGTTCGACCGAGGCAAAGGCCAGGTCGACGTTGGGGGTGTAGTGCATGGCCAGGATGACCCCGGTCACGATCTGCAGCGCCAGCGCGAAGGCCAGCACGATGCCCCAGATCCACCACCAGTTGAGGTTCTTGGGGGTGGGGATCATCAATGTGTCATAAAGAAGCCGGATGATCGGCAGACGCGAATCCATCCATTTCTCGAACCCGCTTCTGGGTTCATATTCGTCATGAGGTATTCCAGCCATCTTCCGCTCCGTTATCCGAGGACTATCGTGGACTCGCCCTCAAAGCGGGCGGGAGGAATATCGAGGTTGCGCGGTGCCGGCCCCTTGCGGATCCGGCCCGAGGTATCGTAGTGCGAGCCGTGGCAGGGGCAGAACCAGCCGCCGAAATCACCCGAACGGCCGCCCAGCGGCACGCAGCCCAGATGGGTGCAGACGCCGATCATCACCAGCCATTCGCCCTTTTCGTCCATGGTGCGGTTCTCGTCGAGCGCCGGGCTGTCCTCCTCCAGGTTCGGGTTTTCCCACTTGTAGTCGATCGGATCCACCAGATCCTCGAGCTTCACCGCGCGCGCCTCGTCGATCTCTTCCTGGGTGCGGCGGCGGATGAACACCGGCTTGCCCTGAAAGTTGACGGTAAGCTGCGTTCCGACCTCGACCCCCGAGATGTCCACCCGGATGGAGGACAGGGCCAGGACATCGGCCGAAGGGTTCATCTGGTTGATCAGGGGCCAGGCCGCGGCACCTGCGGCAACCGCACCCGCACTGGCCGTCGCGTAGTACAGGAAATCCCGGCGTGTGCCTTCGGGTTCTTCAGCGTGGGACACGAGCGTTTCTCCATTTCTCGGCCGGCTTGACCGGCCCAAACCATGCTGGGCCACGGTTTCCCGCAGCCTTCGAACGGCTTTTATATCCGCTCGTGCGCTTCGTCCAGCGGACAATGGGAAGAAGATCGTGGCTGAATGTCGCGCCGGAATGATGAATCTGGCGGTTCAAGGGAAAATGTGCTCAAATCGTCGTGATATTGCCTGCCTTGAAGATTGCCGCAAAGGAGATTGCCATGCGCTTCCTGTTCGCTGCGTTCATTTTCGTTCTGCTCTTCGCCGGGGGCGTGGCCCGGGCGCAACAGGCGCAAACCGTGGTCAGCATCTACGGCGGCATCCAGGAGCCGCTCGACAGCCGCGTGACGGGCAATGACCCGAGCCCGGGCGGCGCCGGCGCGTTCAGCTTCATCGCCGCATGGGAGGGCCGGTCGCTGCAGGTGTCGCCCTATTACGGCTGGCGCGTCACCCGCTGGACGAACGGCCCCTTCGGCTGGGGGGTCGAGTTCACCCACGAGAAGGCCGAGGCCAGCGCCGCCACGCTGGCGGCCAACGGGCTGAACATGCTGGAGTTCTCCCACGGCCTCAACCTGCTGACCCTGAACGTCTACTACCGCTGGCCGGAAACCCGCAGCAGGCTCACACCCTATGTCGGCGCCGGGGCGGGCGTATCGCTTCCGCATGTGGAGTTCGACGCAGGCGGCAGCCGCACCTACAACATTCAGGTGGGCGGCCCTGCGGCGGTCATGATCGCCGGGGCAAGCTACCGGCTGAACGACAGGCTCTCGGTGTTCGGGGAATACAGGGCCAGCTACACCAGCCTTGACGTGGAGCTTGCCGGCGGCGGCCGGCTGCGCACCGACATCGCCAGCAACGCCTTCAACCTGGGGGTTTCCTACGGGTTCTGATCAGCCCTCGGGGGCGGTGACGCGGAAGCTCTCGCGCTCGGAGAACTGCGCAAACCAGTCGGCCAGGGCCTCGTTGCCGCGCCGCCAGTCGCGTGCGTCGTGGCGGAAATCGAGATAGCCAAGCGCGGCGGCCACGGCGATCTGGCCCATGTGCAGCGGCCCGGCCAGCCGGCCCGTCCAGCGGCTGTCGAGCGCCTCGACGGCGCGCGCGACCTTGGCCCACTGGCCCTCCACCCAGGGGGCGTACACCAGCTCCGGCGGGCGGATGCGCGCCTCGTAGACCATCGCGATGGCGGCCTCCATGATCCCGTCGGCGGTGGCCTCCAGCGTCAGCACCTCCCACAGGGCGTTGCCCTCGGGGTAGAGGTGCCCGCCGGCGCGGGCATCGAGGTAGCGGCAGATCACCCGGCTGTCGTAAAGCGCCGGGCCGTCGGCGCGCTCCAGCGCCGGGATCTTGCCCAGCGGGTTGTGCGCCACCGGCATGGTGCCCGGCTCCACCGCCGTGCCCATGGCCGGGACGATCTCCACATCCTCCAGCTGGCCGGTCTCGTGCAGGACCATCATCACCTTGCGCACGAAGGGCGAGGCGGCGGCGTGATAGAGCTTCACCCGTCAGACCTTCCGGAAACGGATGCGGCCCAGGGCGGTGACATCGACCTCGACACCGGGGCCGTCCTCGCCAAGCCGGATGACCCGGCGGAACCGGCCGGTGCCGTTCACCTGCTCGCGCTCGCGGCGCAGGGCGAGGCCTTCATCCACATCGTCCATCGCTTCCTCGGCGCGCTGATCGAGGGGGGCCTTGCCGATCTGACGGGCAATCGCATAGCTCGCCAGTGCCACCGCACCGTAGCGCAGGGCGATCGAGGCGACGGGAGCAAGGGGAAGAGGCATGGCATTTCTCCGTATTGCCCTGACAATCTAGCCGCTCGGGCGCAGGCTGTCCATGCGCGGAGCGCCGCGTCAGACCATCGCCGCCGCCTTGCACATCGCTACCAGCTTGGCCTCGGCCAGCTCTGCCGTCAGCAGGCCGAGCCCGCAATCGGGGGCCACGACGAGGCGCTCGCGGTCGATATGCTCCAGCGCCTCGCGCAGGCGCGCGGCAATCTCCTCGGGGGTTTCCACCCGGCTGCGGGCAATGGCGACCGAGCCGAAGATCACCGTCTTGGTGGGAAACTTCTCGAGCAGGGTCAGATCGTTGCGGCAATGGGCGTCCTCGATGGAGATCTGGTCGAAGGCGGCCTGCTCGATGGCATCGGCCAGGCGGTTGTAGCTGTCAGGGTCGGCCTTCTTGTAATCCTCGTCGTCCAGATGGTCGGGATAGCCGCAGCACATGTGCACGATCCGGGTGACGTGACCGGGCACGCCGTGGAAGCAGCGCTCGAGCCCCTCCATGGCGAAATCGAGCGCATCCTCCACCTGACGGGCGAACAGCGGCTCGTCCACCTGGATATGGCGGCAACCGGCCTCGACCAGGGCAAGAACCTCGCGGTTCACCGTATCCGCGAGATCGGCATTCAGCCTGCGCCGGTCGCCGTAGAAGCAGTCGGCAGTGGTATCCATGATGGTCAGTGGCCCCGGCAGGGTAAACTTCACCGGCACCGGGCTGAGGGCCTGAGCGGCAAGGTAATCATGCGGGCCGTAGGGCCTGCCGGAATGGCGAACGGGGCCGCGGATGGCGGGCAGGTCGGTTTCATAGGCGCCATCGCGCAGCACGCGGTGCTCCAGCCGGGTGAAATCGAACCCGTCGAGATGCCGACAGTGGTAGTGGATGTAATTCTCGCGCCGCACCTCGCCGTCGGTCGGGATCATGACCCCGGCGCGCAGCTGGATGTCGATCACCTCTTTCGCCGCACGCACGAAAAGCGCCTCGGCGCTCTCGTCCAGCCGGCTGGCGGCAGCGGTGTAATCCAGCGTTGTCTGCGCGGTATTCATGCCACCCTTTTCGCGGGCGGCATCGAACCAGTCGCGCACCGGCACGTAATCGGGCTTGGGGAAGGACCCCAGGGTGGTGGTGATCAGCGGCCTTGCATCCTGCGCCATCTCTGCGTCCTTTCATCTGCGCGCCCATGAAAGCACCTTCCGCCGCGCTCGCACCGCATGCAAGCGACACCTGCATGACGGTTTCGCACCGCTCCGGCACAGTTGCGCAAGCCCCGCAAAGGCACTATTCCCGAAGGCGAAAACACCAAAAGGGATGCGGGCAGCTTGGCAAATCATCTTTACAGGAACGATCTTCCCGACGGGCTCGACCTGGGCCCCGTGGTGGCCATCGACTGCGAGACCATGGGCCTCAACCCCCACCGCGACCGGCTGTGCCTGGTGCAGATGTCAAGCGGCGACGGGAATGCGCACATGGTCCAGATCGATCCGGGGCAGAGCGAGGCGCCCAACCTTGCCCGGATGCTCACCGACCCGGGGGTGCTGAAGCTGTTCCACTTCGGCCGCTTCGACATCGCCGCGCTCTATCATGCCTTCGGCGCGCTTGCCGCGCCCGTCTACTGCACCAAGATCGCCTCGAAACTGGTGCGCACCTACACCGACAGGCACGGGCTGAAGTTTCTTCTCGACGAGATGCTGGGTGTTGACATTTCCAAACAGCAGCAAATGTCGGACTGGGGCGCGGCAGAGCTGACCGACAAGCAGCTCGACTATGCCGCCTCGGACGTGCTGCACCTGCATGCGCTGAAGGACAAGCTCGATGAGCGGCTGGCGCGCGAGGGGCGGACCGATCTGGCGCAAGCCTGTTTCGACTTCCTGCCAACCCGCGCGCGGCTCGATCTGGCCGGCTGGCCGGACATCGACATTTTCGCCCACTGAAGGGCCGGAGCCATGAACAAGGACACCATTCTCGCCACCGGCCGCCGGGTCGTCTCGCGCGAGGCCGAAGCGCTGAAACTGCTGGCCGAGAGCCTTGACGGAACCTTCGGCGATGCCGCCGAGCTGATCGCCGGTGCCAGCGGGCGGGTGATCGTCTCGGGGATGGGAAAATCGGGGCATATCGCCCGCAAGATCGCGGCCACCCTGGCCAGCACCGGCACGCCGGCGCATTTCGTCCACCCCGCCGAGGCCAGCCATGGCGACATGGGCATGATGACCAGGGGCGACGTGGTGATGGTGCTGTCCAATTCGGGCGAAACCCCAGAGCTGGCCGATCTGATCGCCTATACCCGCCGCTTCAATATCCCGCTGATCGGGGTGGCCGGGCGCGCCGGCAGCACGCTGCTGCGCCAGGCGGACGTGGCCATCGTGCTGCCGCCCGCCCCCGAGGCCTGCGACAAGGGCATCGTGCCCACCACCTCGACGACCATGACCCTCGCCCTGGGCGACGCGCTGGCCATCGCGCTGATGGAGCACCGCCGCTTCACGCCCGAGCATTTCCGCGAGTTCCATCCCGGCGGCTCGCTCGGGGCGCGGCTGTCGCGGGTGCGCGACCTGATGCACGAAGACCTGCCGCTGGTCGGCCACGACACTCCCATGGGCGAGGCGCTGCTGGTGATCAGCCAGAAGGGCTTTGGCGTGGTCGGGGTGACCGGGCCGGACGGCCGCCTGGCCGGGATCATCACCGACGGCGACCTGCGCCGCCACATGGAGGGGCTGCTGGAACACACCGCCGCCGACGTGATGACCCCGAACCCCCGCACCATCGCCCCCGACGCCCTGGCCGAAGAGGCCGTGGCGCTGATGAACGAGCGCAAGATCACCTGCCTGTTCGTGGTCGATCCGCAAACGCCGGGCCAGGCCCTGGGTATCCTGCACATCCACGATTGCCTGCGGGCCGGGGTGGTCTGACATGCCCGCGCTTGACAATGCCTACTCCCGGCTGGTGGCATTGCTCAAGATCCTGCTGCCGCTGGTCGCGCTGGGCATCCTCGCCACGATGTTTCTTTTTTCGCGCACCGTGGATCCGACCCGCTCCATCCCCTTCGCCGATACCGACGTGCAGGAACTGGCGCGCGAGCAGCGCATCGGCGGGCTGACCTTCTCGGGGGTGACGGACGACGGCACGGCCATCATCCTGTCGGCCGAAAGCACCGGGCCCGACCCCGGGAATGCGCAGCTGGTGCGCTCGCGCGAGATCACGGCACGCATCACCACCCCGGCCGGCGAGGACATCGAGGTTGCCGCCGCAAAGGGAACCCTGGATGCGGAAACCAGAACCGCGTGGCTTGAAGAGGGGGTAGTGGTCACCACCTCGTCCGGATACCGGATCGAGACCGGCCCGATCATCGCCGATCTGGAAACGTCCCGCCTGGAGGCCGAGGGAAAGGTCGAGGCCACCGGCCCGCTGGGCCGGCTGACCGCCGGGCGGATGGAACTGACGCAACAGGCGGAAAACGGCACGGAGGGTGGTTATGTTCTTGTTTTCAAGAACGGGGTAAAGCTGGTATATGAGCCGAAGCGGTAATCGGATCCGGGGCGAATGGTTCTTCAGCGTTTCCTGACAGCAATACTGATTGCCGGGGCACTGGCTTCCGGCGCCCTGGCCCAGGGCACCCAGGTGGCCTTTGGCGGGCTTCGGCAGGACACCACCCTCCCGGTCGAGATTTCCGCCGACCAGCTGGAGATCAACCAGGCCGAGGGCACCGTCCTGTTTTCCGGAAACGTGCTGATCGGACAAGGCGAGATGCGGCTGTCCGCGGCCCGGGTCATGGCCGAATACACCACCCCGGAGGGGGATGAAACGGGCCGGATTTCAAGGATTTACGCAAGCGGTGGCGTTACCCTCACAAGCGGCGCGGAAGCCGCCGAAGCCAAAGAGGCCGTCTATTCGATCGACGAGGGCATCGTCATCATGACCGGGGAGGTGATCCTCACCCAGGGCCGCAACGCGCTGGCCGCCGACAGGATGGTCGTCAACCTGAGAGAAGGGATCGCCAACCTCGAGGGCCGGGTGCGCACCATCATCTTCACGGGCTCGGGCGGCAACTGATGGCCGGGCGGGAAAATCTCTCGGTGGCCGAGGGCGACACCGGCCTGCGGATCGTCAACCTGCGCAAGAGCTACCGCAAGCGGGTCGTGATCCGCGATGTCAGCATGGAGCTGGGCCGCGGCGAGGTTGTCGGGCTGCTGGGGCCGAACGGCTCGGGCAAGACGACCTGTTTCTACTCTGTCGCCGGGCTGGTGACGCCGGAAGGCGGGCAGGTGATCCTCGATGGCCGCGACGTGACCTTCCTGCCGATGTACCGGCGCGCCAGGCTGGGCATCGGCTATCTGCCGCAGGAGGTCTCCATCTTCCGCGGGCTTTCGGTGGAAGACAACATACTCGCCATCCTCGAGATCTCCATCTCCGACCGCACCCGGCGGCGCGAACGGCTTGAAGAGCTGCTTTCCGAATTCTCCATCACCCACCTGAGGCGCGCCTCGGCCCTTTCGCTTTCCGGGGGCGAGCGGCGGCGGGTCGAGATTGCCCGCTGCCTTGCGGCCAACCCCAAATACGTGCTTCTGGACGAGCCCTTCGCCGGGGTCGACCCGATCGCCGTGGGCGAGATCCGCACCCTCGTGGCCGAACTGAGCAATCAGCGGATCGGGGTTCTGATCACCGATCACAACGTGCGCGAAACGCTGGAAATCGTCGATCGCGCCTACATCCTGCACGATGGCAAGGTGCTGATGAGCGGCACCGCCGAGGAAGTCGTCCGGGATGAAAACGTGCGCCGCGTATACCTGGGGCAGAGTTTCCGCATCGGCTGATCGCGGCCGGAGGCGGTTTCGGTTGACAGAAAACACGGAGTTGCCACCAATTGGAATCGATGCGATACCGCACGCCAACCCTTCCGGGCGATTCTGCCCGGCACCGGCCTGCCGGCGGGCTGACTCCATCAGGCCGGAGGAAAGCTGAAAACCCGATGCCCGCAGGGCCTTCCCGCGGCAAGCAGCCCCGTCAGGGCAACGCCATTTCAAGGAGACATGATGCGCTACCAGATCAGCGGCAAACAGATTGACATCGGCGAGGCGCTGCAGACGCACGTCCGCAACGAGCTTGGCTCGGTCGTCGAGAAATATGCCGAACGCCCCACCGACGCTCAGGTGATCTTTTCGAAGAACGCGCATGAGTTCGTCTGCGAGGCCACGGTGCATCTTTCCACCGGGCTGACGGCCCAGGCCCGCGCCAATGCCACGGAAATCTACGCCGCCTTCGACAAGTGCTGCGAAAAGATGGAAAAGCAGCTGCGCCGCTACAAGCGCCGGCTGAAGGACCATCACCGCCAGCGCCAGCAGCCGATCGAGGCTTTCGGCGCCGCCTCCTTCATCCTGGCCTCCGAGGAGGCCGCCGAAGAGGCGGAACCGGAAACGCTGCAGCCGATGATCATCGCCGAGATGGAAACGCCCATCCCTTCGCTTTCGGTCGGCGAGGCCGTCATGCAGATGGAGCTGGCCGGCGCACCGGTTCTCGTCTTCCGCAAGGAGGGCAGCGACGGGATCAACGTCGTCTACCGCCGGGATGACGGCAACATCGGCTGGATCGATCCGACCCTTGCCCGCAACTGACCTTCCCGCGACACTCCAGACAAGGCGCTGCCAATGGATCTTGCAACCATACTGAAGCCCGCCGCCGTCAAGGTGATCGGCAAGACCAGCAGCAAGAAGCGGCTGTTCATGGATCTGGGGGACATCGCGGCCTCCGCCTACGGCCTCAACGCCGGAGAAGTCGTCGATGCTCTGCTCGAACGCGAAAGCCTCGGCCCCACCGGCGTGGGCAACGGCGTGGCGCTGCCCCATGCCCGGCTGGCGGAGCTGGAAAAGGTGGTGGGGGTGTTCGTCAGGCTCGAAAACCCGGTCGATTTCGATTCGGTCGACAGGCAGCCTGTCGATCTGGTCTTCGGGCTGTTCGCCCCCAAGGAAGCCGGGGTCGAGCACCTGAAGGCGCTGGCGCTGGTTTCGCGCACCATGCGCGATTCCTCGATCTGCGCCAAGCTGCGGGCCAACTCCGACCCGGCCACCCTGCACGCCATCCTTACCGAAGGCCCCGCCTCGAGGGCCGCCTGAGCCTCAGGCCTCAGGCCGTTTCCAGGGCCCGAAACCGAAGGTCATGTAATCGCGCTGATAGGCGGCCTTGACGGCGGCTTCCACCTCTTCGTCATGGATCTGCTCAAGGCGGTAGGGTCCCTTTTCGGGCACCGCCGGCAACGCCGGCGGCTTCAGCCCGAAACGGCCCGCCAGTTGCACCAGATCATCGGCAAGCTCTTCTTCCCGGAAGATGTGATCGGGGGCGGAAAACTCGGAAAATCCGCGGATCACCTCGCTTTGCGAGGCCCAGGCGCCATCGACGCGGATGCTCGTCTGTCCCGAGAGATTGCCCCGCACGAAGCGGGCGAAGGCGATGAAGGCATGGCGGTGGGCCTTCAGGTCATAGCTGCTGTCCGGGGCGCCCTCGGGCAGGGGCACCTCGTAGCGTTCGCGCAGCAGGGCGCGGATCGTCGGATAGCTCTGCGGCCCGGTGTCCAGGATGTGTTCGACAAAGGCATTATGAAGCCGCGCCACCGGATGGCGGAGCACCGTGAAGCTGCGGTGCCCCTTGTGCTGGCGCTTCCACTTGCGCAGGGACTTCCGGGTGAACCCGGTCTGCAACTCGTCCGGCGAAACGCCATCGAGCGCGGCCAGCCACTGCCTGACCGCCTCGACCGGGCCCGAACGGACCGGCATGAACAGAAGCGGCGTGCGGGCGGCGGCCACATGTCCCGGCACCGCCGCGCCGCGGCGAGGCTCGTGGTTGGGGATCTGGCTGAGGTTGAAGACGTCCAGCCGGGCCAGCGCCTCTTCCATCTGGGCGAAGTTTTCCACCCGCTCCTCGAGCGGCTGGGGGTTCTGCTTCTTTGTCTTGCGGGTAATGGCGGATTTCTCGTGCTCCAGGCCCAGAAACCTGGCCAGCCCGTTGAGCACCTCCAGATCCCCGATATCCTCGTAGCCGATGTAAAAGCCCGTCTGGCCGCTGATCTGCAGCCCGCGCCGGATATCGGCCTGGAAGGCCTGCCACTCGGCCAGATGATTGCGGAAACGTTCCTCGTCGAAGCGGATGCGGGCCGAGCGCGCCTGGGCCATGTCGCCCAGACGCCACTGGCCGGTCTGGCGGGCGATCTCGAGCGAGATGAAGGAATCGAGCGGATTGCGGCTGAG
>WFPZ01000011.1 GCA_015487335.1 Paracoccaceae bacterium | reverse complement strand
GTTCGCGGATGAAGCGGCCCATGTGCTCGTCGCCCACCCGGGTGATCAGGGCCGATTTCAGCCCCAGCCGGGCGGTGCCGGCGGCGATGTTGGTGGGCGAGCCGCCGATATACTTGTTGAAGGAGCGCATGTCCTCCAGACGGCTGCCCACCTGAACGCCATACAGGTCCACCGAGGCGCGCCCGATGGTGATGACATCAAGCGTCATACGGTTCCCCCGAGAGAGCTTTCGAGCTGGGCCAGCTCCTGCCCGCCGGCCATCATGTCCTGCAGTTCCTCGGGCGTGATCTCGCCGCGCCTGGCGGTGCCCAGCGTCTTGCCGCGGTTGAGCACCGTGAAACGGTCGCCCACAGCCAGTGCATGACGCACGTTGTGGGTGATGAACACCACCGCGATGCCCTGCTTGCGCACCTTGTCGATGGTGGCCAGCACGTTGGAGGTCTGGCGCACGCCCAGCGCCGAGGTGGGCTCGTCCAAAATCAGTACCTTGGCGCCGAAATGGACCGCCCGGGCGATTGCCACCGTCTGGCGCTCGCCCCCCGAAAGCGTGCCCACCGCCTGGGACGGTTCGCGCAGGTTGATGCCCATCTTGGCCATCTCTTCCATGGTCACCCGGTTGGCCAGTTCGAAATCGAAGAAGCGCAAGGGGCCGATCTTCCTGATCGGCTCGTTGCCCATCCAGAAGTTGCGGGTGACGCTCATCAGCGGGATCATCGCCAGATCCTGATAGACGGTGGCGATGCCCGCGGCCATAGCGTCGCGCGGGCTTTCGAAGTTCATCTCCTTGCCCTCGAACAGGATCGTGCCGGAGGTGGGCTTATGCACCCCAGACATCGTCTTGATGAAGGTGGACTTGCCCGCGCCGTTGTCGCCCAGCAGGCAGTGCACCTCGCCGGGGCAGACATCAAAGCTCACGCCCCCCAGCGCGATCACCGCGCCGAAGTGCTTCTCGATGTTCTTCATCTCGATGATCGGTTCGGTCATCTCAACGCTCCCCCGTGATGATGCGGCGGATGTAGGTGTTCAGGATCACCGCGAGAATCAGGATAGTGCCCAGGAACACCCGGAAAAGAGAGCTTTCGGCCCCCGAGAAGAACAGCCCCTGCTGCACCACGCCGAAGATCAGCGCCCCCAGCGCGGCCCCCACGACAGAGCCGTAGCCCCCCGTGAGCAGCGCCCCGCCGATGACCACCGAGATGATCGCCTCGAACTCCTTCAAAAGCCCGCGGTCGGCGGCAGCCGAGCCGAATTCCATCACCTGCGCGGTGGCGAAGACCGTGGCGCAGAAGGCGGTGAACATGAACATCAGGATCTTCACCCGGTTCACCGGCACGCCCACGTAACGGGCCGCCTGCGCATCGCCGCCCGCGGCGAAGATCCAGTTTCCGAAGCGGGTTTTCGTCAGCAGCACCTGGCCGAAGATGATCAGCCCCAGCGCCCAGATGATCAGCATCGGC
Organism: Paracoccaceae bacterium; assembly: GCA_015487335.1. Taxonomy (GTDB): domain Bacteria; phylum Pseudomonadota; class Alphaproteobacteria; order Rhodobacterales; family Rhodobacteraceae; genus S012-89. The sequence continues at coordinate 3,781 of WFPZ01000011.1, read as the reverse complement.
ACCCCTTCCACCACCGGCTGGCCGGCGCGGGTGCCGCGGGTGAAGGTCTCGATCCAGCCCTGATCGGCCATCCACTGGAAGAAGCCGGTGAACACCTTGCCTCCGAACACCGCGGCCAGCCAGTCGCCCTCGGCGGCCTTCTTGACGCCGCCGATCACGGTTTTCTGGGTGGTCAGGATCGACAGCCAGATGGTGAGGCCGCGCAGGATGTAGAGAAAGGCCAGGGTGACGATGAAGCTGGGCAGCCCCGTCTTGATGACCAGAAATCCGTTTATCGCGCCCAGCGAGATGGTGATCGCGAAGGTGATCAGGATGGCGGCCCAGACCGGCCAGCCCCATTGCACCGAGAGGATTGCGATCACGATGCCGGCAAAGCCGATCATCGAGCCCACGGAAAGGTCGAACTCGCCGGCGATCATCAACAGGCACGCCCCCACCGCGATGATCGCGAACTGTGCCGAGACCACCGCCCAGTTCTGTATGCCCTGCGGTGCGAACATGCCGCTGTCGCCGGCGATCATCAGAAAGAAGACGAATACCAGTATCGCCCCCGAGATGGCGCCCAGTTCGGGGCGGATCATGATGCGCCGCAACGTGGAGACCTGTTTCAATCTCTCGTCGGTCATGGCCAACTCCCTGAAAAGATATTCTGATTATGGGGTGAGGGCGGCGGTTCCGCCGCCCTCCCGAGACGCTCAGCGGTAGACGCCGGCGTATTTTTCCACCAGGGAAATGTTGTCCTTGGTGATGAAGCCCGGGCCGGAGTTGATGTTGCCCGAGGGCAGCACGCCGTAGCGGACGTAGTTGGTGAGGATCACCACCGGCAGGTAGCCCTGCAGGAAGGGCTGCTGGTCGATGGCAAAGTCGATCACGCCGCCCTTGATGGCATCGGCGATCTCGCCCGAAAGGTCGAAGGTGCCGAAGTAGATGTCGCCCGACAGGCCGGCCTCTTCCAGCGCCGCCAGGGTGGGGTGGGCCGAAGTCGGGCCCAGCGTCAGGATGGCGTCGGTGTCGGGATTGGCCGTGAGATAGGCCAGCACCTTGTTCTTGATCTCCGCCGGGTCCTGGCCGGAGTCGATCATCGAGCTCTTGACGTCCACGCCAAGGGCATCGGCAAAGCCCTGGCAGCGCTCCACCGAGGCGGGGTTGGTGATGTAGTGGTTCACGCACAGGAACGATTTCGCCCCCGCCGCCTTGGCGCGCAGCCCGGCACCGTAGCCGGCGTCATACTCGGGCTGGCCCACGTGCATCAGCGCGCCCAGTTCGGCCGACTGCTCGGGCGTGCCGGAGTTGATGGTGATGACGGGAATCCCCTGATCGACGGCCGCGGTGATCGGGCCCTTGAGCACGTCGAAATCGGCGATCGTCACGATGATCCCGTCCGGCCCCGAGGCCGCCGCCTGCTCGACGATGCGGGCCATGTCGGCCAGATCGCCGGTGGGCGGGTTGCGGTATTCGACGGTGACGTCCATCTGCTCGCCGGCGATCTTGATCGCGTTCTTGATGGTGTTCCACCAGCTGTCGCTGTCGGGGGCGTGGCTGATGAGAACGAAGCGTTCCTCCTGGGCCTGGGCGCCGGTCCCGAAGGACACGGCCAGCGCCGCGGCCGTCAGCAATGCTGTCAATGTCTTTTTCATCGAGCTTTCTCCCTGATTGTCGGAATGCCCGTGCCTGAACGGCAGCGCCGCCCCGGGCACGGGGTTGGTGTCAGAGCCTCCTCATGGCCCATCCGTGACGGAATGGAATATTTATTCTATTCGAGAAAAAAGCAATGATTATTTTCCAGGAGGATCCGAGCTCCTTCGGGCGCCCACCGCCACCGCCAGCGCGATGGCCAGCGACAGAGTGGCCGAGAGGGCGCGAAACGCCCCCACGTCCACTTCCGAGACCTTCAGGGAAATCGCCTCAAGCCGGTGGAACGGGCTGTTGAGCGCATCCGTGATCGCCACGATCCGGTTGCCCTTCTCATGGGCATATGTAGCCAGATCAATGGTTTCGCGGGTATAGGGCGCAAATGATATGGCCAGCAGAACATTGCCCGGCAGGATGGAATGGCGCCGGTCCAGGTTGCCGGTCTTGTCATGCAGGATGGTGGGGATGTCCATCTTCTCGAAGGCATAGGCCAGATAGGCCGCCACGGGGAAGGCGCGGCTGAGGCCCGCGATATGAATCATCGAGGCCCCGGCCAGCGCATCCACCGCGCGGGCAAGCTCTTCGGCGTCTATTTCATTGGCCAGCGATTCGATGGAGGCGCGCCCGGCCTCCATGAATTCGGCCAGCAGGGTGGCGGGGCTGTCGTCGCCGCTGGAGCGCAGGTTCGCGATGCGGGTGGCGTAATCGGGCCAGCGCTGGGCGTAATCGTCGCGGAAGATGCGCTGCATCTCGGAATAGCCGGAAAACCCCATCAGCTGGCAGAAGCGGATGAAGGCCGAGGGCTGCACCCCGGCATTCGCGGCCAGCTCGGCCACGGTGGAAATGGCGATCTTGTCGGTGTTCGCGGCCACGTAATCGGCGCATTGGCGCAGCCGCTTGGGCAGGCTGTCGGAGATTTCCACCAGTCGTTTCTGGAAGGCTTCCAGAGAATCCGGCGCCTTGTCGTTCTTTTTCATCTGACCGCCTCGTTTCCTCTTGACAGTTTTCGCGTTCTATCCGCATCTGCTCGATGGAATAAATATTCTATTTTGCTTCGGCAGAGGAGTCCACCGGCATGCAGAGCGTGGGAATCGGCCTGATCGGCACGGGGTTCATGGGCAAGACCCATGCACTGGCCTACCGGGCCGTCAAGGCGGTGATGGGCGATGTGCCCGAAGTGCGGCTGGAAATCCTCTGCGACACGCCGCAAGAGCGCGCCCGGAAGATGGCCGGGCAGTTTGGCTTCGCCCGCGCCACGGACGACTGGCGCGCGGTAGTGGAGGACGGGGCGGTGGATATCGTCTCGATCACCACGCCCAATCACCTGCACCGCGAGATGGCGCTGGCCGCCATCGCCGCGGGCAAGCATGTCCATTGCGAAAAGCCCCTGGCGCTGACGCTCGACGAGGGGCGCGAAATGGCCGAAGCCGCCCGCGGGGCGGGGGTGCGCACGATGGTGGGGTACAATTACATCCGCAATCCCGCCTTCACCCATGCACAGCGGCTGATCCGCTCCGGCGCGATCGGCGAGGTGGTGCATTTCCGCGGCTGGGTGGACGAGGACTACCAGGCCGACCCGGACCTTCCCTGGAGCTGGCGGGCCCGTCTGGCGGATGCGGGGCTGGGCGCGCTGGGCGATCTGGGATGTCATCTGGTGTCCATGGCGATGGGGCTCGCGGGGCCGGTGGAAAGCCTGATCGCCGACATGCAGACCATCCACAGGACACGCCCCCTGGCCGAGGGCGCGGGGCGCGGCGAGGTGGAAAACGAAGACGTCGCAACCGCGCTTGTGCATTTTGCCAACGGGGCGCAGGGTTCGCTCTCGGCGTCGCGCTCGGCCTGGGGGCGCAAGTCGCGGCTGGCCTGGGAGGTGCACGGCACGCAGGGCATGATCTGCTTCGACCAGGAGCGCATGAACGAGCTGAAGCTCTACCAGAACACCGGCCCGAAGGCGGAGCAGGGATTCAAGACCATCCTCACCGGCCCCGAGCACCCGCCCTATGGCGCCTTCTGCCCGGCGCCGGGGCATCAGCTGGGCTTCAACGACCTCAAGGTGATCGAGGCCGCCGACTTCCTGCGCGCCATCGCCGAAGGACGCGACCCCCACCCGGATTTCACCGCCGCGCTGGAATTCGAGAAGGTGATACAC
>WFPZ01000010.1 GCA_015487335.1 Paracoccaceae bacterium | reverse complement strand
GGCCCGGCAGGCCAGATCAGCATCGACTTCAACTCCGGCTACGGCTTCACGGCGATCATCGTGGCCTTCCTCGGCCGGTTGCACCCGGTGGGCATCCTGCTGGCGGGCCTCTTGATGGCGCTCACCTACATCGGCGGCGAGCTGGCCCAGTTCATGCTCGGCCTGCCGGCGGCGGCGATCCAGCTTGTGCAGGGAATGCTGCTGTTCTTCCTGCTGGCGGTGGACGTGCTGTCCAATTTCCGGGTGCGCTTCGGCAAGGCGGAGGTGACGTGATGGATCTCTCGGCAATCAACCCCCTGGTGCTGGTGGCCTCGCTGATGGTGGCCTCCACCCCGATCCTTCTGGCCGCCCTGGGCGAGCTGGTGGTGGAAAAGGCCGGCGTTCTCAACCTGGGCGTCGAGGGAATGATGATCACCGGCGCGGTCTGCGGCTTTGCCGTGGCGGTGGAAACCGGCAGCCCCTTCCTGGGCTTCATCGCCGCGGCCGGGGCCGCGTCGGGGCTGGCGCTGATCTTCGGCTTCCTCACCCAGATCCTGCTGGCCAACCAGGTGGCCACGGGCCTGGCCCTGACCCTCTTCGGGCTGGGGCTGTCCTCGCTGATCGGGCAGGACTACCTGGGCATCAAGCCGCCCACCACCGGCCGGGTGGAGCTGCCGCTGCTGGCCGACATCCCCCTGCTCGGACCGGTGCTGTTTCGCCACGACCTGATCGTCTATTTCTCGATCGCGCTGCTGCTGGGCATCTGGGCCTTCCTGAAATTCACCCGCGCCGGGCTGATTCTGCGCGCGGTGGGCGAAAACCACGATGCGGCCCATGCGCTGGGCTACAAGGTGGTGTGGATCCGCATCATCGCCATCGCCTTCGGCGGGGCCGCGGCGGGCCTGGGCGGGGCCTACATCAGCCTCGTGCGGGTGCCCCAGTGGACCGAGGGCATGACGGCAGGTGCCGGCTGGATCGCCCTGGCCATCGTCGTCTTCGCCAGCTGGCGGCCCTGGCGGGTTCTGCTGGGCGCCTATCTTTTCGGCGGGGTGACCGTCCTGCAGCTCAACCTGCAGGCAGCGGGGCTGGCCGTGCCCGTCGAATACTTGTCCATGTCGCCGTATCTGATAACCATTCTGGTGCTGGTTGTCATGTCGGCCAATCGCACCCGTGCCGCGCTCGGCGCTCCTGCCGAGCTGGGCCGGGCTTTCCATGCCTCGAGCTAGGGGCAAAGCTGCCAACCCCGGGCTCGACCCGGACAACACAACAAGGGAGAATCCGATGAAACGCAGAACAGTCCTGAAAGGTGCCGGCGCGCTCGCTCTGAGCACCGGGATCGCCGGAACCGCCTGGGCCGCCAAGAAGGTCAAGGCGGGCTTCATCTATGTGGGGCCGGTCGGTGACGGCGGCTGGACCTACGAACACAACCAGGGCCGGCTGGCCGTGGAAAAGGCCTATGGCGACAAGGTGGAAACCTCCTATGTGGAAAGCGTGCCCGAAGGCGCCGATGCCGAACGCGTGCTCACCCAGATGGCCCTGAGCGGCACCGACATCATCTTCACCACCTCCTTCGGCTACATGGACGCGACCCTCAAGGTTGCCAAGAAGTTCCCGAACGTGAAGTTCGAGCATGCCACCGGCTACAAGCGCGCCGAGAACGTGGCCACCTACTCGGCCCGCTTCTACGAGGGGCGCGCGGTGATCGGCACTATCGCCGGGCGCATGACCAAGAGCAACAAGATCGGCTACATCGCCTCCTTCCCGATCCCGGAAGTGATCCGCGGCATCAACTCGGCCTACATCCATGCCAAGAAGGTGAACCCGGATGTCGATTTCAAGGTGGTCTGGGTCTACACCTGGTTCGACCCGGCCAAGGAGGCCGACGCGGCCAAGGCGCTGATCGAACAGGGCGTGGACGTGATCATGCAGCACACCGACTCGACCGCGCCGATGGCAATCGCCGAAGAGAAGGGCATCATCGCCTTCGGTCAGGCCTCCGACATGTCGGCCTTCGGTCCCAACGCCCAGATGACCGCCATCATCGACAACTGGGGGCCCTATTACATCAAGCGGGTGGGCCAGGTGATGGACGGCACCTGGAAGAGCGAAGACACCTGGGACGGCATCGGCGCCGGCATGGTGGCCTTCGCGCCCTTCAACAAGAACATGCCCGCCGACGTGGCCGCCGAGGCCCAGGCGATGATCGACGCCATCGGCGCCGGCAAGTACCACCCCTTCACCGGCCCGCTCAACAAGCAGGACGGCACGCCGTGGCTGGCCGCGGGCGAGGTGGCCGACGACGCCACGCTTGCCGGCCTGAACTTCTACGTCGAGGGGCTGAAGGGCGATATTCCCAGCTGATCGCCCTCGCGAAAAGAAACCGCAAGGCCCGCTTCGGCGGGCCTTTTCCTTTGCCGCCCCGCGTGGCAGGTTCACCCGTGAACCCGGCATCGTCATCCCGCGCCAGCCGCATTGCAGCCTGCCACGACGCCTGCGCGGGATGAGAGGCCAACCACCGTTTGGAGGAAACATGAGCGACTTTCTGGTCATCGGCGGCGGCATCGCGGGCGTCTCGGCCGCGGCCCGGCTTTCACATCTGGGGCGGGTCACCCTGCTGGAGGCCGAAAACGGGCTCGGCTACCACGCCTCGGGCCGTTCGGCGGCGCTTTACGAGGAAAGCTACGGCAAGCCTTCGACGGTGGCGCTCAACAAGGCCAGCCGCGAATACCTTACCCGGGCAAACGGCGGCGTGACCTCGCCGCGCGGACTGATGATCGTGGGCAGCAGAGGCCATGAGGAGGCCTTCGAGAAGGACATGGCCGAGATGTCGTTCTCGCCGATCTCGGTGGAGGAAGCGCTGGAGATGGTGCCGATCCTCGACCGAGAGGTGCTGACGGGCGCCGGCTTCAACGCCGAGGCCCGGGATATCGACACCGACCTGCTGATCCAGAACTTCGCCCGCGAGGTCCGGGCCAACGGCGGCGAGGTGCTGACCGGCCAGCAGGTGCAGAAGATCACCCGCGAAGCTGGCCGTTGGCGGGTGCAGACGCAAAAGGGGGAGCATTCCGCCGAAATGCTGTTCAACGCGGCCGGGGCCTGGGTGGACGACATCGCCCGCATGGCCGGGATCGAGCCGCTCGGTTTCACGCCCTACCGCCGTTCCATGGCCCGCCTGCCCGCCCCCGGCGGCCATGACGTGAGCCGCTGGCCGATGATGTTCGGCCCGGGCGAGACGTGGTATGCCAAGCCCGACGCCGGCAAGCTGCTGGTCTCGCCGGCCGAGGAAGAGGCTACGCACCCCCATGACGCCTGGGCCGACGACATGGTGATCGCCGAGGGGCTGGCCCGCTACGAGGAGGTGGTGACGGAACCCGTCACCCGGGTGGAAACCACCTGGGCGGGTCTGCGCACCTTCGCCCCCGACCGCTGCCTGGTGATCGGCCCCGAACCGGCCGAGCCCTCGTTCTTCTGGGTGGCGGGGCAAGGCGGCTACGGCTTCCAGACCTCGCCCGCCGCCAGCCGGCTGGTGGCCGACATCGTGGCCGGC
>WFPZ01000009.1 GCA_015487335.1 Paracoccaceae bacterium | reverse complement strand
GCAGGGTCCATTGCGGCACCTTGAAGTAGCGCGCAATGCGGTTGGTCAGCTCCTGCAGCGCGCCGAAGGGGCACAGCCAGCCGCAGAACGCCCCGCGCCCCCAGAACAGCAGCGCCGCGGCGACGGATGTCCACAGGATGAACACCAGCGGATCCATCAGGAAGGCGTCCCAGGTGAACCCCTCGCGCAGCGAAGCCCCCAACGCCATCAGGTTGACGACCGAAAGCTGCGCGTTCTGCCACCAGCCGAGGAAGACCAGCGTGACGGTCAGGAATCCCATGCGGAACCAGAAGAAGGCGCGTTCGTTGCGGGTGACCTGCTTCTGGAAGAAGAACACCGCCGTCAGTACCGTCAGCATGGTCAGCAGCACGCCGATCTCGACCTTCTTGGACAGCCAGATGCGCTTCCACAGCTGGGCGCGGGCCTCACCCTCCTCGGGCTGCGGCGGGATGGCCGCGGCGGCGGGTTCGGCCGCGGGCGCGGCCAGCGGCACCAGGTATCTGTCGGGCAGGCGGTAGCCCAGATCGAAGGTGATGAAGGCCTTGTCCACCGGCCCCACCGCGCGCTGCACCAGAAGCTGGATGCGCCAGGGCTTCGTCGGGTCGAAGCCCGAGTCGGCCGGGATCTTGAACAGGTCGATCTCCTTGAACGAGGGCGCCCCCTCGGCGGCCAGCTCGCCCAGCCGGCGGTGCTGGCGGTCGCGAAACCGCACCGATACGTCGCCCTGGATCAGCCGGATGCGGTCGAAGATGCCGCCGCGCACGTAGCCCGACCCCTTGAACGAGTATCTCCCCCGCCCCATCAGCAGGATCGCCTGTTCGCCCTCTTCCAGCCAGTCCTGCAGGTTGCGGTATTCCGCATCCCCCAGCAGGCTGCGCCCGATCGAGGGCACCGAAACCAGCGCCGCCTGCAGATCGATGTAGATCTCTTCGGGAGCGCCCGGCTCGGGGCGGGCGGCGGCGCGTTCGTCGCCGGAGGCCTCGAAGGCCGCATTGACCTGCCCGACATCCAGCGTCAGCCGCCTGACGGCGCCGATACCGGCCAGCGTTTCCCAGTCGACGATCTCGTCGTTCGACATGTCCACCGCCTGGCGCGGGCCGGTTTCCGCCGCCTCCGGCGCCAGCCCGCCAAGGCCCAGCGCGCGTGCCACCTTGATGCTGGAGCGCACCACCGAATCGTCGATGATCATCACCGTCACGGTGGCCCCCGAGATGATCTCGAGGTCATGCGCTGCCCCTTCCGTCGCCGCCTCGGCCACCACGTCAAGCCCCGAGTAGCTTTCGGTGAGGGCCTTGATCTTGCGTTCGGGAATGCCCACCAGCACGATCGGCTCGGAGTGCTTGACCAGCTCGGCGCTCAGCAGCTTGCCGTCCAGCCCGATCGCCACCATCACGTGGATCGGCTTGCCGGAATAGCCGGTGGTGCCGACGAAATCGGAGGTGATGAAGGCATATCCCAGCAGTTCGCTGCCCTTGAGCACCGGCGCCACCGGGATGTCGTCGCGGATCTCGCCATAGGCGGTAGCCCCCTCGACCAATTCGCCGGCCGGCACCTTCGCGATGAAGGTCTCCAGCACCGGCGCGCCGTTGGCCCGGGCCATCGCGGCCATGGCCACCAGACCGACCAGCAGAGAGACGAAAAGGAGGGAAAGCGGGTTCCGGCCGAACCGGAGCGGGAAACCTAGAGCCATTGCAGCCTCCCTGTGTCAAGGGGCCTGTTCGCAATGGCCGAGACGATGCGTGGAGAGATGTTCGAAAGCACGACAGATCCTGTATTCTGCCGGGGCGGTGCCCGGCTCTTCATCGGGTATCGGCCCGACAGCCCGGTGGCGGGCAGCCGGTCACTTCGGAAAATCATCATGACAGCAAGGGTCGGGGAGCTCTCGGCCAATTCGCCTTCCGACAACGGGGCGAAAGCCGAAAGCTCTCTCCGAGAGCCCAGCTGGCACGGGATGCAGCTGCCGGGCTTGCCGCCGTCATGAGCAGACGACGCTTCAGGCTGCAAGGGCTGTGCAACGCTGGCGGAAGAATGTTCCGGCATGGCCTCGTATGACGCCCCCGCCTGCAGCTGAAGGGACTGCATCACCACAAACACAGCAGCCACGAGCACACCGAGCGCCGCGGCAAGTCCGCGGTTTGCCGGCTGCAGGGCCGGACCATTCGGAGAACGCTCTTTCGGTGTCATCGGGCGAGGAAAACCGTGTGGTTGGCAGGCTTCGTTTCGGCCCGATTCATACGCCCCTCTCAGGCCCCGGCCTTGACTTCAATCAAGTGATCACATTCAAAGTCGATTGTGCGACGGAATGGCGCAACTCTCGGCCTCGCGCCTCTTTCCCCCGGCTTTCCGCCTCCAGGCACGCCGCCTGGCGGGCCGCTCAGCCGTGCAACGCCGCCACCGTCTTCAGCCGGGTAAAGCCGTAAAGCGCCTCGAACCCCTTTTCGCGCCCGTGACCGGATTTCCCGACCCCGCCGAAGGGCAGTTCCACCCCGCCACCGGCGCCGTAGTTGTTGATGAACACCTGCCCCGCGCGCAGCCGCCTGGCCAGCCGCATCTGGCGCGCCCCGTCGCGCGACCAGACCGAAGCCACCAGCCCGTAGTCGGTGCCGTTGGCGATGGCCGCGGCCTCTTCCTCGTCGTCGAAGGGCATCACCACCTGCACGGGGCCGAAAATCTCGTCCCGCGCCAGAACGTGGGAGGGGGCGACACGGGCAAACAGGACCGGCGCCACGTAATGGCCGCCCGCGGGCGCATCTGCGATGATCCGCGCCTCGGCCGCGCGCTCCAGGTCGTCGCCCCGGGCCAGAAAGCCCTCGACGATCTCCTTCTGCCGGGCCGAGATCAGCGGCCCCACGTCGAGATCCGCCAGCGCCGGACCGACCCGCAACGCTCGATAGCGCGCGGCCATCTTCTCAAGCACCTGATCGAACACGCCCCGCTGCACCAGGATGCGCGAACTTGCCGAGCAAGTCTGCCCGGCATTCTGCACCCCGGCATTCACCAGAAACGGCAGGGCCGCATCGATATCGGCGTCGTCGAACACCAGCTGCGGCGACTTGCCCCCCAGCTCCAGCGTCACCGGCACGATGTTCTTCGCCGCCGCTGCCTGGATCAGCCCCCCCACCGCCACCGAACCGGTAAAGGAGATATGCTCGACCCCGGGATGAGCCGCCAGCGCCGCCCCGGCCTCTTCGCCCAGCCCCGGCACCACGTTCAGCGCGCCCGCAGGCAGCCCGGCCTCGCGCGCCAGATCGGCGAATGCCAGCGCGGTGAGGCAGGCCTCTTCGGCCGGTTTCAGCACGCAGGCGTTGCCGGCGGCCAGCGCCGCGCCCACCGAGCGGCCGATGATCTGCATCGGGTAGTTCCAGGGCACGATATGGGCAGTCACGCCATGGGGCTCGCGCAGGGTATAGACGGTGTATCCGTCGAGATAGGGAATGGTTTCGCCCATCAGCTTGTCGGCGGCACCGGCGTAGAATTCCATGTAGCGCGCCAAGGCCTGCGCATCGGCGCGGGCCTGTTTCAGCGGCTTGCCCACATCAAGCGCTTCCAGCCGGGCCAGGGTTTCGGCATGTTCCTGAACAAGCGCCCCGAGCCGGGCAAGCACCCGGCCCCGTTCGGCCGCAGTGGCGCGGCCCCACGCGCCATCCATTGCCGCGCGTGCGGCGCTGACGGCGGCGTCCACGTCGTCCGCCTGCCCGCGGGCGATCTGCGCGATGGTCTCGCCGGTGGAGGGATCTTCCAGCGGCAGGGTGTCGCCCGAGAGCGCGGCTTGCCAGTTGCCGGCGATGAAACATTGCGAGGGGTCGAACCAGATATCATCCTTCAGGGTCATTTTCTTGGCCTTTTCATTCCAGACGGAGGGCAGGTGGGCGCGCATGCGCCCGCCATTGTGGGGAGGTCGGGCGCGGCCCGGCGTGCCGCCGGGCGGTATGGGGCGGCAACGTCATTCCGCCGCCACCTGCGGCAGCTTCGGCGCCGCCGCGATCAGGGTTTTCGTATAGTCGTGCTGCGGGTTTTCGAACACCTCTTGCGTGCGCCCCCGCTCGACGATCCGGCCCGCGCGCATCACCAGCACCCGGTCGGTAATCGCGCGCACCACGCTCAGATCATGGCTGATGAACAGGTAGGTCAGCCCGAAGCGCCCGGACAGATCGGCCAGCAGGTCCAGTATCTGCGCCCGGATCGAGACGTCCAGTGCCGAAACCGCCTCGTCGAGGATGACGAGTTCGGGCCGCAGGATCAGGGCGCGGGCAATGGCGATGCGCTGGCGCTGGCCGCCGGAAAATTCATGGATGTATTTTTCCATGTCCGCAGCCGCCAGCCCGACGTTCTCCAGCATCTCGGCTACCTGCTCGCGCCAGTCGGGCGGGCGGGCGCCCAGCAGATGGAACGGCTCGGCCACAAGGCGAGCCACCTTCCAGCGCGGGTTGAAACTGCCGTACGGGTCCTGAAACACCACCTGCATCCTGCGCCGCACGGCAAGGTTCACATGATGGCCGCTGAACACCGGCGCACCATCCAGCAGGATTTCCCCTTCCTGCACCTCCTCGAGCCCCAGGATCGCGCGGGCGAGCGTGGACTTGCCGCAGCCCGACTCGCCCACCAGCCCGAGGCTCTCGCCGCGGCGGATCGTGAAGCTCACGCCGTCCACCGCCCGGAACCGGCGCGCCGGGGCCAGAAGCGAGGTTCTCGCCGGCGCATAGTCGCGGCTGACCCCCTTCACCTCCAGCAAGGCGCGGTCCTCGGCCTGCGCGGCGCGCCGAGGCACATGGGACGAGGCCTCGAACAGCGCCCGCGTATAGGGGTGTTTCATCCGGCCGAAGAACCCCTGACCGGCCCCGCGCTCGACCACCTCGCCGTCCTTCATGATCACCATCTCGTCGGCCATGTCGGCCACCACGCCCAGATCGTGGGTGATCAGCATCAGCCCCATGCCGTCCTCGGCCACGAGGCGCTTCAGAAGCCGCAGGATCTGCGCCTGCGTGGTGACGTCCAGCGCGGTGGTGGGTTCATCCGCGATCAGCAGTCTGGGCCTGAGCGCAATCGCCATGGCGATCACCACCCGCTGGCGCTGTCCGCCCGACAGCTCGTGCGGGTAGCGGCTCAGCGGAAACCGGTCTGCCGGCAGGCCGACCCGCTCCAGCACTTCGCGCGCCCGTGCCATGGCCTGCGCCCGGGTCCCGGCGCGGTGGATCAGCACGGTTTCGGCCACCTGCGCGCCGATGGTCTGAACGGGGTTCAGCGCCGTCATCGGCTCCTGAAACACCATGCCGATGCCGGCACCGCGCAGGGCGCACATCTCGGCCTCGGAGGTGCTCAGCAGATCGCGCCCCTCGAACAGCACCCGCCCGCCGGTCTGAGCGCCTGCGGGCAAGAGCCCCATCACCGCACAGGCCGTCATCGACTTGCCCGAACCGCTTTCGCCGATCACGCCCACGATCTGCCCCTGATCCACCGAAAACGACACGTCGCGCAGGATCGGCGCGCCGTGGATGGCAAGCGAAAGCCTGTCGATCGCAAGCAGGCTCATCGGCGCGCCCTTCTCAGCCGCGGATCCAGCAGGTCGCGCAACCCGTCGCCCATCAGGTTCAGCCCCAGCACCGTGAGCACGATCGCCAGCCCCGGGAAGATGGCGATGTGGGGTGCGATGCCGATCAGCGTCTGGGCATCGGCCAGCATCCGCCCCCAGCTGGGCGTGGGCGGCTGGGCGCCGAGGCCCACGTAGGACAGCCCCGCCTCGGCCAGAATCCCGAGCGAAAACTGGATGGTGCCCTGCACGATCAGCAGGTTGGCGATGTTGGGCAGGATGTGCTCGAGGCTGATGCGCACCGCCCCCTTGCCCGATACCCGCGCGGCAAGGATGTACTCGCGCTTCCACAAGGAAAGCGCCCCGCCGCGGCTGAGCCGGGCGAAGACGGGGATGTTGAAGATGCCGATGGCGATGATGGCATTGAGCGCCGAGGCCCCGAAGACGGCGGTGATCAGGATCGCGATCAGGAGCGCCGGGAAGGCGAACACCAGATCGTTGCCGCGCATGATCACCTCGTCCAGCAGCCCGCCCGCGCGCGCCGCCGCCGCCAGCCCCAGCGGCACCCCCAGCGCCATGCCGATGCCCACAGCGACAAGGGCAACGGCGATCGAGGTGCGCGCCCCGACCATGACCATCGAAAATATGTCGCGCCCGAAGTGATCGGTGCCGAACCAGTGCACGGCGGAGGGCGGCTGCAGCTTGCCGGGGATGTTCATCTGGGCCACGTCATGGGGCGTCCAGAAGAACGACAGCACCGCCGCGCCGACGAACAGCGCCGTCAGCACCGCGCCCAGCACCAGCGAGCGCGAGGAAAGCGCTGCCCGCATCCACCCCCGCCCGGCCATCAGCGGCGCCTCCTCAGCCGCGGATCGACGGCGGCATAGGCCAGATCCACCGCGAAATTCACCACCACCACCGCGAAGACCAGCAGCATCACAACGCTTTCCACCACGATCAGGTCGCGCGCCGAGATGCTCTGGAACACCAGCCGGCCAAGGCCGGGCAGGAAGAACACGTTCTCGATGATGATCGCGCCGGCCAGCAGGAAGGAAAACTGCAATCCGATGATGGTGAGCACCGGGATCAGCGCGTTGCGCAAGGCGTGCCGGCGCAGCACCTGCCGCCGCGTCAGCCCCTTGGCGCGGGCGGTGCGGATGAAATCCTCGTCCAGCGTATCCAAGAGCGCCGAACGCATCACCCGGGCCAGAATCGAGGCCTGCGGCAGCGCCAGCGAAACGGCGGGCAGCAGCAGCGCCTTCAGCCCGGGCAGCAGCCCCGCCTCCCAGCCCGGGAAGCCGCCGGCGGAAAACCAGCGCAGGTTGATGGCGAAGACCAGCACCATCAGCATGGCGAACCAGAAGTTGGGCACCGCGATGCCCAGCTGGGTCACCCCCATGATCCCCAGATCCCACTTCGAACCCCGCCGCGTGGCGGCGATGATGCCGGCAGGAAAGGCGATCAGCGTCGAGAGCGCCAGCGCGAACAGCGCCAGCGGCAGGGATACCCACAGCCGCTCCGAGATCATCTCGGCCACTGGCGTGCGATAGGTGTAGGAGGTGCCGAAATCGCCCTGCAACAACCCGCCGACCCAGGCGATGTAGCGCTCGGGCGGGCTCATGTTCAGGCCCAGTTCCTCGCGCAGGGCGGCCACCGTATCGGGGCGGGCGTTGATCCCCAGCATGTAGCTGGCCGGATCCCCCGGCACCACCTCGATGGCGACGAAGATCACCACGCTGGCCACGGCCAGGCTGATGGCCAGCGACAGAAGTCTTTTCAGGGCGTAGCGCAGCATGTCGGGGCTCAGACGGTCGCGGGCAGCCCCGGCAGACACGCCGCCTGGGCCGGGTTCGGATCATGCCGGATCACGCCCCGTCCGACAGGGTCGCCCGGGGCGCACAGCGGACCGGGCATGCGCCCGCCCGCCCCCTGGCGGGCGCATTCTGCGCCCACCCGGTCGGGCGCATGCCCTCGCGTCGGGTCAGGACACGAACCGTCACGCCAGCGCACCGCTACTCTTTCCAGTAGACTGCCGTAAGGTCGGTCGCCTGGGTGGGTGCGTTGGCCCACAGGCCCGCCACCTTGGCATTGGCCACCGTCAGCGCCGCCAGCTGGAACAGGTAGCCGTTCACGTAGTCCTTGGCGATCATCGCCTGGGCGGCACCCAGGATTGCGGCCCGCTTCGTGGGGTCGGTGGTTGCGTTGAGCTCTTCCATCAACCCCTGGAAGGCAGGGTTGTCATACTGGAAGTAGTAATCGGGCCGGGCATAGATGCCTATGTCGAAGGGCTCGGTGTGGCTGACGATGGTCAGCCCGTAATCCTTGCCGCGGAACACCTCTTCCAGCCATTGCGCCCATTCCAGGTTGGTGATCTCCACCTTGATCCCCACCGCCGCCAGCTGGGCCGCGATGATCTCGCCGCCGCGGCGCGCATAGGACGGCGGCGGCAGCTTCAGCGTGGTGGTGAAGCCGTCGGGGTAGCCCGCTTCGGCCAGCAGCTTCTTCGAAAGCTCCGGGTCGTATTGCGACAGGCCGGTCAGATCCACATAGGCCGGGTTGTGGGGCGCGAAATGGGTGCCGATCGGCGTGCCGTAGCCGAACATCGCCCCGTCGATGATCGCCTGGCGGTCGATGGCATGGGCGATGGCCTTGCGCACCCGCACGTCATCGAGCGGCGGCATCTTGTTGTTGGTGGACAGGATCGTTTCGCCTTCGGTGGAGCCCACCAGCACCTGAAAGCGCGGATCGGCCTCGAACTGGGCCAGGTTTTCCGGCGCCGGGAAGCCGGTGAACACGTCCACGTCCTCGGCCATCACCGCGGCGAAGGCGGCGGTCGGATCGGAGATGAACTTGAAGGTTGCCTTGTCCAGCCTGGCCGGCGTGCCCCAGTAATCGGGGTTCTTCACGATCTCGATCCGGTCGCCCTGCACCCAGTTGGAAAACCTGAACGGACCGGTGCCCACCGGATTGGTCTTGATGTCATCGATGCTTTCGGGCGCCACGATCACCGCATCGCCCCAGGCGAGGTTGAACAGCAGGTTGCCGTTGGGCTGCGAAAGCCGGATCTCGACCGTCAGCGGATCGATCACGTTGACCTCGGAAATGGCGGAAAACAGCGCCTTCTGGGCGTTTTGCGACTCCTCGCCCCGGGCCCGGTCGAGCGAGAACTTCACATCCTCGGCATCCATCGTCGTGCCGTCGTGAAACTTCACGCCCTCGCGCAGGCGGAAGGTGTAGACCAGCCCGTCGTCGGAGATCTCCCAGCTTTCCGCCAGCCCCGGCACGATGGAACCGTCCGAGGCAAAGCGCGTCAGCCCCTCGAAGATGTTGGCATAGGTCACCTGATCGATGGCGCCGGCGGCGGCGGATGTGGGATCAAGGTGCGGGGGTTCCAGCTGCATGCCCACGGTGATGTCGGTGCGCTGGGCCTGGGCCGCCCCGGCCGCCAGCACAAGCGCCGCCGCGGCCGATACCATCTTTCGCCAGCTTCGTCTCATCTCTCTTCCTCCCTTTTCTTTTCTCTTTCCTCGGTGCAAGTGGACACTTTCGTCACCCGCTTGGCAACAGATCCTTCAACGCCAGCGCCATCACCTTGGCCGAATCCACCATGTCCTGCACTTCGACATACTCGTCGGGCTGATGCGCCAGTTCCAGAATGCCGGGGCCGTAGGCAATGCAGTTCTTCAGCCGGCCGATCCGGTCGATGTGCTTCTGGTCGTAGGTGCCGGGAGAGACGACGTAACCGGCCGGCCGGCCCAGCACCTCGGCCACCGCCTTCGACACCGTGTTCACCACCGGGGCATCGCGCGCCGTCATCGAGGGGTAGACGCGGAACAGTTCGCGGATGTCGTAGGCGAAGTTCTCGCGCCGGGCGCGGACGCGCTCCAGCACTTCGGTGAATTCGCGCTGCACCTCCTCCATGTCTTCCTCCCAGATGATCCGCCGGTCGATGACCATCCGGCAGCTGTCGGGCACGCAGGCCGAGGGCAGCCCCGTGGCATTGCCCTCGTTCTCGGCCTGTCCGCCATGGAAGGAATTGATGTTCAGTGTCGGCCGGCGCGCGCCTTCCGGGATCACCGGCGTTTCGGTGAGCCGCTTCTCGAGGGCCGGGAACAGGGTCCGTTCCAGCTCTGCCAGCACCGCGCCCATGTGGCGCACCGCGCAATCACCCAGAAACGGCATGGAGCCGTGGGCGATGCGGCCGCGGGTTTCCACCTCGGCCCACCACACGCCCCGGTGGCCCAGGCAGATCCTGTCCTTGTGCAGCGGCTCGGGGATGATCACGTGCTGCACCCGCCGGGGCGAGAAATACCCCCTCTCTGCCAGCCAGGCCACGCCGCCGAAGCCGCCCGATTCCTCGTCTGCGGTGCCGGAAATCTCGATCGCGCCGGTGTAATCGGGGCAGACCTCGAGGAAGGCCTCCACCGCGATCACCGAGGCCGCCAGACCGCCCTTCATGTCGCAGGTGCCGCGCCCGTAGATGCGCCCGCCCTCCAGCGTGGCGGCGAAAGGGTCGTGGCTCCAGCCCCGGCCCTCCTCGACCACATCGACATGGCTGTTGAAATGCACGCATTCGCCCGGCCCGCGCCCCTCGCGCCGGGCCACCACGTTCCAGCGCGGAAAGGCATCGCAATCGCCCGGCGCCCCCTCGGCACGAAGATATTCCACCGCGAAGCCGCTCTTGCGCAGCCGCGCGCCCAGCAACTGGCAGATCTCGCGGTAGTTCTCGCCCGGCGGGTTGCGGGTGGGCACGCGCACCAGTTCCTGCGTCAGGGCGATCAGCTCTTCGCGCCGGGCCTCGACGGCATCGAGCAACCTTTCGCGCACCATCTCCATCTGTCCGCCCCCCTCTCGCCACCGGGGTGAAGGTGGCGTTCGTTCTCGCCTCCGATTATCCTTCCCCCCGCACGGTTGGCTCAATACCGTGGAATCACGGAGGTTCGGGTGGCGGCAGACAGCGCGGAAATTGCCAGGATCTTCCTGCATGCGCCGATCGGCATCGTGCATTCCGGGCACCGGGTGATCCGCACCTGCAACCTGACCTTCGCGGCCATGTTCGGCTACGATCCCGAAGAGCTGGCCGGGCGCTCCTTCGAGATTCTCTATCCCTCGCGGCGCGAGTTCGAGCAGATCCGCGACGTCGGGATCCCCGCGCTCAGCATCGGCAGGCCCTATTCCGACGAGCGCCTGATGGCCCGGCGCGACGGTTCGGCCTTCTGGTGCCGGGTGCGGGCCTCGACCCTGACCCCGCACGAACCCCTGGCCTCGGTCATTCTCAGCTTTGCCGAGATGTCCGCCCCGCCGCCCTCGCAGATGCTCAGCGCTCGCGAGCGCCAGGTGGTGGCGGGGCTTCACAAGGGGCGCACCAGCAAGGAGATCGCCCTCGAACTGGGGCTGTCGCATCGCACCATCGAGGACATCCGTTCGCGGCTGCTCAAGAAGACCGGGGCGCGCAATACCACCGAACTTCTGTCACGTTTCGTGGGCGTCTGAAGACCGGGGCTCCGGGGCGGGCCGGAACTGCCACAGCCACCAGGCCAGCAGCATCGCGCCGGCAAGCGCCAGAAGCAGCGCCGCCGGGCTCACCCCTTCGGAGAGAAAGCGCGCCAGCCCCGCCGAGAGGGTGCCGCCCCTGTCGAGGATCTCGCGCATCCACGGCGCATCGCCGAACAGCAGCTGCCCCCAGTAGAGAAACACGTATACCCCCGCCAGCGCGGTGAGCGCGCCCGAAAACCTCCGCAGGCCCCGCCCGCGCGTGCCCAGCCCCCCGAGGGCGGCCGCGCCCGAGACGGCGGCGATCAGCGCGATCACCAGCAGAACGCTGGCCGCACCCGCCAGGTAGGCCAGCACATTGGTCACCGACAGGGCGCCTTCCGCCGCAAAGGCCGCCCCCGCCGCGGCCACGAAGACCGGCAGCGAGCATGACAGCGAGATGAACCCGTAAGACAGGCCGAAACCGAAGGCGCCGAACCTCTCGGAGGCGCGGCGGCAGCTGTTCACCACCGGCAGGCCCGGCAGCCTCAGATCGAACAGCCACAGTGCGCCGGCCGCCATCAGCCCGCCGCCCAGCGCCACCCCCGCCCAGGGCAGCACGGCCCCGAGCCAGGCCGCCCCCGAGCCGATCACAAGTGCCGCAACCGCGAACACCCCGACAAAGCCCGCCGTGGTTGCAAGACCGCCCGTCACCGCGCGCAGGACCCGCCGCGCGGCACCCTCGCCGGGACGGCCGGCAAGCTGGCGGGCAAACCAGGCCGGCAGCAGGGCGAAACCGCAAGGGTTGACGGTGGCCACCGCACCCGCGGTGAAGGCAAATGCCAGTGCCGGTTCCATGCCGCCTGCCCCTCCCCGGCCCGCTATCCCGCGCAGCAGGACAGTTTCGCCACGTCCATGTCGAAGGTCTGGGCCGCGAGCTTCAACCCCTCGACCGTGGTGAGATAGGGGAAGATGGTCTCGCCCAGCTCTTTCGCCGTCATCCCGGCCCTGAGCGCCATGGCCAGGGTCTGGATGCTGTCGGCGCCCTCGGGGGCGATGATCTGCCCGCCCAGCAGCCGGCCGCTGCCGGCCTCGGCCACCAGCTTGATCAGCCCGCGGGTGTCGCGCGCCGCCAGGGCCCGGGGCACGTTGTCCAGCGTCAGAACGGAGGTCTTCACCTCAAGGCCGCCGGCGCGCGCCGCCGCCTCGCTCAGCCCGACGCCGGCCACCTGCGGATCGGTGAACACCACCCAGGGCATGGTGGAATTGTCATAGCGCTCCTGCCCGCCAAGCACCGCGTTGGTGGCCGCCAGCCGCGCCCCGTAGGCCGCCATGTAGACGAAACGGTCGCGGTCTGTGACATCGCCGGCGGCAAAGATGCCCGGCACCGTGGTCTGCATGTCGTCGCCCACGCGGATGGAGCCGCGCGCGTCCAGCTCCACCCCCGCCTCTTCCAGCCCCATGTCTTCGGTATTGGCCACCCGGCCCGCCGTCAGCACCAGCTTCTCGGCCGTGATCTCGACGTTCTTGCCGCCACGCTCCACCGTCAACGTGACCGAATCCTCATCGCCGGAGAGCTGGCGGTAGGACAGCCCGTCGAGAACCGTGATCCCCTCGTCCACAAGCGCCTCCTTCAGCGCCAGAGAAACCTCGGGCTCGGCCCCCGAAAGCAACCGCGATCGGGTGACCAGCGTCACCTCCGCGCCCATCCGCGCCATCATCTGCGCCAGTTCCGCGCCGATATAACCGCCCCCGAGGAAGATCAGGCTGCCGGGCCTTTCCTCCAGTTCCAGCAGAGACGTGCTGTCGAGTACGGGCACCTCGCCGATACCGTCAATCTGCGGGATCATCGCCCGGCTGCCGGTCGCGATGATGATCCGGGGTGCGCGGATGACCCGCCCGCCCACCTGCACGCCGCCCTCGACCAGCCGCGCGGGGCCTTCCTCGATATAGTCCACCCCCTCGTAGGTAGGCAGCAGATCAGCGTATTTCTTCTGCCGCAGCTCGGCAACCAGCGCCTCCTTGGCGGTCTGCACCGATGGCCAGTCCACCGTGTGCTCGCACGGCCCGATGCCCGGAAAACGCGCCGCGGAGCGGCCCGAATGTACCGCCTCTGCCACCCGGATCATCGCCTTGGAGGGGACGCAGCCCACATTCACGCAGGTGCCGCCAATGGTGCCATGGCCGATCAGCGCCACGCGCCTGCCCCCGCCCGCGGCCGTGATCGCAGCCGAGAACCCGGCAGAGCCGGCCCCGATCACCACCAGATCGTATGTGCCGTCTTCGGGCTTGTCGCAGCAGTCTTTCATGGCCGGTTCCTCCAATGCGGGATGTCTGCCGGTGGGCAGGCTTCAGCTTTCATCGGCACGCGCCTGACCACCGCTTCGCGACAGCCAGAAGCCGTAAAGCGCCACCGCCAGCGCCGCGCCAACCGAGATGCGCAGCGCATAGCGAAACTGCAGCCAGAACAGCAGCAGCGAGAGCGCGACCACCGCGATGACGATCGCATTTCGCGGGCTGGCGCCCGGCCGTCCGGCGCGGATCCACAGCGCATGGGCCACCACGCCAAGCGAGGCGAACAGCATCGGGAACAACGCGTAGTCGAGCCAGCCCACCAGCGCCGAAAGCCCCACCCCCGCCACGAGCACGACCAGCAGCGGGGTAAAGCAGCAGATGGCGGCGATGACGCTGCCGATCAGCCCCCGGCGCAGCAGCTTGTCGTCATTCATGTCTGTCTGTTTCCCGGTCTGCGATGTTCCCGGCCCCGGCGCTTGTGCATTCATGAATCAGGCCCCCCTTCCAGCACACGGCCCGGATAGCCGTATTCCCCGGGGGCCGCGACAATTTCGGCCAGGGTGGTCACGGCATCGTCATAGGTCAGATCGAAGATCACCAGCTTCGCGGCCTCGTCGTAAAAACCGTTGGTGATCTCGACTGACTCGATCGATTCCACCGCCTGGGCCGCGATATAGGGGCACGACGGGCAGGTCATGCCGGAGACCTCGATCTTCGCCTGCCGCGGCGCGGCCTGCGCGGAAAGGGCCGCGAAAACCGCCAGCAGCGCGGAAAGGGCGAGTTTCTTCATGGTGTTCCTCCTGCTCAGAAACTGAGGATGTAGGGGGTGACATAGGGGAAGATCAGCGCAATCAGCACCACCACCGTCGCGAACCACAGCGAGGCCTTCATCAGGCGGCGGTTCACCGGGCGGGCGCAGGCGGCATCGGCGGCGCATTCTCCGCCCGCCGGGCGATAGACCTTCCAGAATCCCCAGCCGATGAAGGCGCTGGCGATGGTGAAGGTATACCACTTGTATTCGTAAAGCGCCGTCAACTGCGCAATCCACACCCCGCCCACGCCAAGACTGACCAGCACCAGAGGCAGGATGCAGCACGAGGTCATGGCCAGCGCGCCCAGCAGACTGCCGGCGGTGGCCACGCGTTCGCCAGTCGGCCGGTCCTGCGGCAGATCATCACTTCCCGATACGGTCTGCGCCATGCGAATCACCCTTGTTCTTCACTCGCCCCCTGCCTAAGGTCTGTAGGCGGTACAGGCTCAAGGGGATTTTCATGACCCGGCCACACAAACGCGGCAACTGCCTTCACCGGGCCGATCTGGCCCGCGCCACCGGCTGCAACCTGGAGACCATCCGCTACTACGAGAAGATCGGCGTGATGCCCGCCCCGCCGCGCAGCGCCAACGGCTATCGCTGCTACGACGAGGCCCACGTGGCGCGGCTGAGCTTCGTCATGCGGGCGCGCGACCTGGGCTTCAGCCTCGAGGAGGTGCGCAGCCTGCTGGCACTGGTGGACGGCGGCATGCAAAGCTGCGCCGAGGTCGAGGCGCTGGCCCGCGACCACCTCGAGGACGTGCGCGAACGCATCGCCGATCTGCGCCGGATCGAGGCGGTGCTGGCCGAGACGGTCTCGCGTTGTTCGGGGCGCGACGTGCCCGAATGCGCGGTGATCGACGCGCTGGCCGCAGACAGCACGCGCAACGCTCAGCCCATCAGGCCCGGCCCGAAGAAATAGACGGCCAACGGCACCGGCAGCGTACCCAGGGCGATGGTGGCCAGAAATCCCGACCCCGAAAACGTCCGGCTCAGCCCGGCTATCAGGGCGATCCCGCCGCCACCGCCGATCAGGCCGTTGCCCGGCAGGTTCAGCATCAGCGCCAGCAACAGATGGCGGCGGCGCAGGACCCAGCCTGCCACCCAGTCCGGCAGGCTGTCATGCAGCCGCTGCAGCCGTTGCTCGCGGTTCATCTCCTTCATCTCGTCCACGAAGGCGCAGGCCCGGTTGAGGCCGAGCGTTGCAAGGAAACGACAGGAAAACCTGTCCGAGAAGGCCACGCCCAGCAGGTAGCTCAGCGAAAGCCCCGCCAGAGTTGCCACATAGACGAAGGGGGCGGCATCGCTGCCATGGGCAATGAGCAGGGAGATCCCGATCTCGACGCCGGGAACGAAAGGAATGGCCAGAAGAAGCGCATAGAGCAGCAGCACCGCCAGCACGGTGGCGTTCAGCATCATCTTGCCCTGGGGGGTGAGCACGCCGGACCAGGCCTCGATCAGCCAACCCGCGCCCAGGTTGACGGCCCCGACCGCCGCCACCAGCAGGGCCAGTCGCCAGACAACGGGCCAGGCGCGGCGCAACCGCCCCGGCAGGGTCCCAGTGGAATTCATGTGTGCCTTTCCGATTGCAGATCCGGCCCCAGGATGGGGCCTGTACCGACTACAGGGTCAAGCCCTGACCGATCACCTTTGTGCCAGCCGCGCGCTCAACCCCGCTCCAGCGCCTCAAGGCCGTGGGCGGCGAAGGCCGGTACATGACGCCCCATGCGCAGCGCCTTGTCCGGGTTCGAGGCGTTGCCGTCCAGGGCGCGTTTCTTCACGCCCTGCAGGATCGCCGCCATGCGGAAAAAGCAGAAGGCCAGGTAGAAACCGAAATCCCCGATCCCGTCGATCCTCCGCCGCGCGCAGTAGCGAGCGATGAATTCCTCGTCCGACGGCAGGCCCCGGGCCGCGCGATCCACCCCCGCCAACCCCCGCCCCTCGGGGCCCACCGGCATCTGCCACTGCATGATCACCGCCGCCAGATCGGCATAGGGATGGCCGATGGTGGAAAGCTCCCAGTCCAGCACCGCAAGGCAGTGCGGGCCGGTGGGGGCGAAGATCATGTTGTCGATGCGATAGTCGCCATGGACAAGGGTGCGCTGGCCGTCGTCGGGCGGCATGCGCGTGCCCAGTTCGGCGATCAGCCGGTCCATGTCGGCGAGGGTTTCCGTCTGCGAGGCGCGGTACTGTTTCGTCCAGCGGGCCAGCTGGCGCTCGTAGTAATTTCCGGGAGGGCCGAAATCGGCCAGGCCCACGGCCTCGATGTCCACCTCGTGCAGGGCGGCCAGCACGCGGTTCATCTCGTCCATCACCGCGCCGCGTTCGGCCCTTTCCAGTTCCGGCAGGCGGGGGTCGAGGAAGACCCGGCCCTCCACATGTTCCATCACGTAAAAGGCGCTGCCGATCACCGAGTCGTCCTCGCACAGCAGATGCATGCGCGCCACCGGCACCTCGCTGCCCGCCAGGGCCTTCTGGACGCGATACTCCCGATCCACCGCATGGGCCGATTTCAGCAGCTTGCCCGGCGGCTTGCGGCGCAGCACGTAGCGGGCGGAAGGCGTGGACAGCAGGAAGGTGGG
>WFPZ01000008.1 GCA_015487335.1 Paracoccaceae bacterium | reverse complement strand
GGATCGCCACCGCCCAGCCCCGCGCCGTGGGGCCGGCGGCGAAATGAGACCAGCTCTTGCGGTCGAAGGCGCGCCAGTAGCCGCCGTGATAGAACACCACCAGCCCCGCGGGGCGGCCGGCGGGAAAGAACAGATCGAAGGCCTGGCGCTCTTCCTCTCCGTAGGGAATGTTGAGCCGTGCCCGGCCCACCGCGTGCTCCACCTCGCGCCAGGCGCGCGCCTCTTCCTCCCAGCGAGGCGGGTAGCTGTCGCCGCCGGGGATGAAGGCGCGGTTTTCGTAGGCCTGATCCATGTCCATCGCAGCGTTCCTTTTTTGTCTCGTCTCACT
This sequence comes from Paracoccaceae bacterium, assembly GCA_015487335.1. GTDB lineage: Bacteria > Pseudomonadota > Alphaproteobacteria > Rhodobacterales > Rhodobacteraceae > S012-89. The sequence continues at coordinate 7,191 of WFPZ01000008.1, read as the reverse complement.
GGACAAAACCCCCTCTGACGTGCTTTGCCAAGGCGAAATCAGATGACAGGTGATGCCATGCTCAACGCGCCCACGAACCTCCCCGAACGCCTGAAGGATCCCGAACTGCTGGCCACCCGCGCCTATCTTGCCGGCGAGTGGGTGGATGCCGATGACGGCGCCACCTTCGAGGTCACCAACCCGGCCCGGCGCGACGTGATCGCCACGGTCGCCGATCTCACCCGCGCCGAAACCGCCCGCGCCATCGCCGCCGCCGAGACCGCCCAGAAGGACTGGGCGCAATGGACGGGCAAGGAGCGCGCCGCCGTGCTGCGCCGGTGGTTCGACCTGATGGTGGAAAACGCCGACGATCTGGCCACCATTCTCACCGCCGAGATGGGCAAGCCATGGGCCGAGGCGCGCGGCGAAATCCTCTATGGCGCCTCCTTCATCGAGTGGTTCGCCGAAGAGGCCAAGCGCGTCTACGGCGAAACCATCCCCGGCCACCAGCGCGACAAGCGCATCGCCGTGATCCGCCAGCCCATCGGAGTTGCCGCCTCGATCACGCCGTGGAACTTTCCCAACGCGATGATCACCCGCAAGGCCGGCCCGGCGCTGGCTGCCGGTTGCGCCTTCGTGGCGCGCCCGGCCGCCGAAACCCCCCTCTCGGCCCTGGCGCTGGGGGTGCTGGCCGAAAGGGCGGGCATCCCCAGGGGGGTGCTGTCGATCATCCCCTCCACCCGCTCTGCCGAGATCGGGCGCGAGTTCTGCGAAAACCCGATCGTGCGCAAGCTCACCTTCACCGGCTCTACCGAGGTAGGGCGGATCCTGCTGCGCCAGGCCGCCGATCAGGTGATGAAATGTTCCATGGAGCTGGGCGGCAACGCCCCCTTCATCGTCTTCGACGACGCCGACCTGGACGCCGCCGTGGAAGGGGCGATGATCTCCAAGTATCGCAACAACGGCCAGACCTGCGTCTGCGCCAACCGCATCTACGTGCAGGCCGGCGTCTATGACGCCTTCGCCGAGAAACTCGCCGCCGCGGTGGCGCGCGTGAAGGTGGGCGACGGGCTGGAGGAGGGCACCACCGTCGGGCCGTTGATCAACGAGGATGCGGTGGCCAAGGTGCAGGAGCACATCGCCGACGCCACCGCCCGGGGGGCCACGGTGCTGACCGGCGGCAAGCGGCATGAGCTGGGCGGCACCTTCTTCGAACCAACGGTCATCACCGGCGCCACCCAGGAGATGGCCTTCGCGAAAGAGGAAACCTTCGGCCCGCTCGCCCCGCTGTTCCGCTTCGAGACGGAGGAAGAGGCCATCGCGATGGCCAATGACACCATCTTCGGGCTTGCCGCCTATTTCTACGCCCGCGACCTCTCGCGCGTGACCCGGGTGGCCGAGGGGCTGGAATACGGGATGGTCGGGATCAACACCGGGCTGATCTCCACCGAGGTGGCGCCTTTCGGAGGCGTCAAGCAATCGGGGCTGGGACGCGAAGGCTCGCGCCACGGCATGGACGAGTTCCTGGAGATGAAATACCTCTGCATCTCGGTATAGGCTCTGCCCCGGCAGGCGACCGAGGCGCGGTGCAGGGTTTGACGGATCTGCCGCCTGAATGCGTTGCAGCGCTTGAAGCAGGGATACTGTTCCGGCGGCGCTGCGCGCCTGTTCGGGGAACAGCTCTGCCAAACTGTGGGCGCGGAACTGATGAGCCCTGGACCCGTGATGCGGGCTCATAGCCTGCCCCATGGCCTGAAGCATGCCATCAAGACGGCGGCGAGGCGGTTTCGTGCTGACTTCTCGTAGCGGATTTCGATCTTTCGAAATGTTTGAACTTGTCGAAGAACCTTTCAGCGAGATTGAGCTGTCGGTGGGTCGCGGGTCAAATCCCGCAGAAAATCCCCGTCTTCGCTCTTGGCGATCAGCCGGGAAGGTCAATCATGCTCGTGGTCATCGCGCTCTCCTTCGTTCCGTCGTTGGCCTCAGACCTCGCCAATCTACACCGGCCGGACCGGTGTGATCACAGGCCATCCTCCACAACTCGGGTGAAAAGCCGTTCCCAACCCGGTTCCCAGGCACTTCCATTCCTTCACAGTGTGCTTGCCGAATATTTTCGGCAACCCCGCCTCTTCTGTTGCCCAGCCCTATCCCCCTCCCGGCCATTTCTTTGCCCCCTTCTTTCCGAAGGCTGCTTTACTGTCGGCCGGGCGCCGACCGCTCAACCATAGCGCCCGCTCCTGCGGGGCCACGCCCGCCTCCTCCCACTCCCGCGCCAGCGCCTCGCGCTCCAGCGCCAGCAGGTCGTCCAGAGAGCGCACCCGGGCCGCGCCCTTCTTGCGCATGTGGTCCATCAGCCGGTGGCTGTGGATGATCTTCACCTCCGCATCCAGCGGCTCCCAGGCATCCAGCATCGTCACCCGGCGCAGGTTGTACTCGGGCGGCAGCACGTAAAGGTGCAGATCGCTTTGCCACAGCATGTCCTTGAGCACCACCTGATCGCGCGCCACGCCGCTGGCATGGAAACGCCGCGCCCATTCCTTCAGGAAGGCCAGCACCCGCGGCGAGCGCCGGTAAAGCACCACGCCGGAGTTCATCTGCGGAAAGCCGTAGGGGGTGGTCTCCTCCAGCCCTTCGCGGATCAGCCCCGAGGCTCGGCGCACGTCATGGGCCAGCGCCATCTCGAAGCGCTCCAGCAGGGTGAACATGTCGCCCAGATCGCCCACCACCAGGGTGTCGCAATCCAGATAGAGCGTGCGCTCGAAACGGCTGAGTGCCATGCACTCCAGCTTGGCGCGTGCGTGAAGCCGGGGCACCGGATGCACCGCGTCCCACAAGTCTCCCGGCACCTCGTCCCGGTCGGTGAACAGATCGAGCGTCAGACCCGGGTTGCTCTGGCGCAGGCTTTCGGCAGAGGCTACCGCCAGTTCCAGATAATCGGCCCCCGTGGCCACATGGATCACACCTTCGCGCATCCCTTCACTTTACCCGCGCGGCCGTCAGAGGAAACCGCCCTCTTCTTCTGTCGGGAAAATACTCCCGCCGGAGGCACCTCGCTCCACCCTTGACTCGCCCCCCGCCCCCGCGTATCAGCCCGCCAACAGCCGGAAGCCGCCAAACTTCCGGTCCCCGGACGGATTCGGGGATCGCCACCAGTCAGCGCGTTGCGCCCACTGGTGCGTTTGTCGTTTGAACCGCCGCTTCCCATATGGGGGGCAGACCGCAACCGGACGAAAGGGCCGAAGGCATGTTTGAAAATCTCTCCGAACGCCTCTCCGGCGTCTTCGACCGGCTCACCCGCCAGGGCGCGCTGTCCGAGGATGACGTGAAAACGGCCCTGCGCGAGGTCCGCGTGGCGCTGCTCGAGGCCGATGTCTCGCTGCCCGTGGCGCGCGACTTCATCAAGCGGGTGCAGGAAAAGGCCACCGGTCAGGCCGTCACCAAATCCGTCACTCCCGGCCAGCAGGTCGTCAAGATCGTCCACGACGAACTGGTCGAGGTGCTGAAGGGCGATGACGAAGAGCCGGGCCAGCTGAAGGTGGACAACCCGCCCGCCCCCATCCTGATGGTCGGCCTTCAGGGCAGCGGCAAGACCACCACCACCGGCAAGATCGCCCGGCGGCTCAAGGAGAAGGACGGCAAGCGCGTTCTGATGGCCTCGCTCGACGTCTACCGCCCCGCCGCGATGGATCAGCTGGCGGTTCTGGGGGCGCAGATCGGCGTCGATACCCTGCCGGTCGTGCCCGGCGAAACCCCGGTTCAGATCGCCAGACGCGCCAGGCAGCAGGCCACCATGGGCGGCTACGATGTCTACCTGCTCGACACCGCGGGCCGGCTGCACATCGACGAGACCCTGATGAAGGAGGTCGAGGACGTCCGCAACGTCGTCAACCCCCGTGAAACCCTGCTGGTGGTCGACGGGCTCACCGGCCAGGTCGCCGTCGAGGTGGCGCAGGAATTCGACGACAAGGTCGGCATCACCGGCGTCGTGCTCACCCGGATGGACGGCGACGGGCGCGGCGGCGCGGCCCTTTCCATGCGCGCCGTCACCGGCAAGCCGATCAAGTTCGTGGGCCTGGGCGAAAAGCTCGACGCGCTGGAAGAGTTCCACCCCGAGCGCATCGCCGGCCGCATCCTCGGCATGGGCGACATCGTCAGCCTTGTCGAGAAGGCCCAGGAAACCATCGAGGCAGAACAGGCCGAACGCATGATGCGGCGCTTCCAGAAGGGGCGCTTCAACATGAACGACCTGAAGATGCAGCTTGAACAGATGCAGAAGATGGGCGGCATGGAAAGCGTCATGGGCATGCTGCCGGGCATGAAGAAGATGGCCGGCAAGATCCAGGACGCCGGCCTCGACGACCGCCTGATCAAGCGCCAGATCGCTCTGATCAACTCGATGACGAAGAAAGAGCGCGCCAACCCCCAGATCCTGCAGGCCAGCCGCAAGAAGCGGATCGCCCGAGGCGCCGGGCTGGAAGTGTCGGAACTCAACCGGCTGCTGAAGATGCAGCGCCAGATGGCCGACACGATGAAGAAGCTCGGCAGGATGGGCAAGGGCCGGATGCTGAAACAGGCCATGAAGGGCATGTTCGGCAAGGGCGGGCTGCCGCCGGAGATGGCCGAGGGCATGGATCCCAGGGCGCTGGAGGCAGCCGCCAGGCAGATCGGCGGCGGCGCGTCCGGCTCGCTGCCGGGGCTGGGCGGCGGCGGCATGCCGCTGCCCCCCGGCCTCTCGGGGCTGGGCAGGAAGAAATGACCATGGCTTCATCTTGCCCCAAATACTCCCGCCGGAGGCATCCCGCTTCCGCCACCTGCCCCGCCGCCGGGCCGGAGGCGCGGCGATGACCACCGTCACCATCCCCACCCTGGAAACCGGTCGCCTCGTGCTGCGCCGCCCCGCCCCGCGAGACTGGGAACCTTTCCGTGCCTTCATGATGTCCGACCGCGCCGCCGGTATCGGCGGGCCGCTCGATCTGGGCAAGGCCTGGCGCGCCTTCGCCGCCGAGCTCGGCCACTGGGAAATTCTCGGCTTCGGCATGTGGGTGGTCACCATCCGCGGTGATGACACCGGCGTCGGGATGGTCGGCCCGTGGTTTCCGCCTGACTGGCCGGAAACCGAAGTGGGCTGGATGATCTGGGATGAAAGCCTCGAAGGCACCGGCATTGCCTGCGAAGCGGCACGGGCCGCCATCGCCCATGCCTGGCACCAGCTGGAATGGAAAACCGTGGTCAGCTACGTGGCCCCCGACAATGTCCGCTCGCGGGCCCTGGCCGAGCGGCTGGGTGCGTGCATCGATCCGCAAGCACCCCAGCCCAGACCTGACAAGCCTTGCCTCGTCTACCGCCACCCCGCCCCGGAGAAGCTGCAATGACCGACGCCGCGACACTTCTCAAGGAACACCGCAAGAGCATCGACCGGCTGGATGCGATCCTCGTCTATACCCTGGCCGAGCGTTTCAGCCAGACCAAGGCGGTGGGCAAGCTGAAGGCCGAGCATGGCTTGCCCCCTTCCGACCCGGCGCGCGAGGCCGAGCAGATCGAACGGCTCGAGAAACTCGCCATCGAGGCCGGTCTCGACCCGGAGTTCGCCAGGAAATTCCTCAGCTTCATCATCGAGGAAGTCATCCGTCACCACAAGAAACAACAGAAATGACAAGGGGTTACCCCCTCATCGCCAGAACATCAAAACAGGAGTACAGATCATGGCAATGAAAATCCGACTGGCCCGCGGCGGTTCCAAGAAGCGCCCGTTCTACCGCATCGTGGCGGCTGATTCGCGCATGCCGCGCGATGGCCGCTTCATCGAGAAGCTGGGCACCTACAACCCGCTGCTGCCCAAGGACAGCGAAGACCGGGTGCGGATGAACCTCGAGCGCATCCAGTACTGGCTGAGCCAGGGCGCCCAGCCCACCGACAGGGTCTCGCGCTTCCTGGAAGCGGCCGGCATCCTCGAGAAGAAAGAGCGCAACAACCCCAAGAAGGGCGAGCCGCACGCCAAGACCAAGGCGCGGATGGAAGAGAAGGCCGCCAAGGCCGCCGCTGCCGCAGAGGCCGCCGAGGCCCCCGCCGAAGAGACCGCCGAGTAAGCGGTGCAGCCGCCGGCCACAGCCTTTTCCGGGGCGTTCCGGCAGGAGCTGGAGCGCCTCCTGCGGCTCAGGCGCGACGTGCGCCGCTTCCGCACCGATCCCGTCCCGGCCGAGCTGCTCGAGCGCTGCCTGGCCAGTTTCTCGCTGGCCCCCTCGGTCGGGCTGTCGGAGCCCTGGCGCATCGTCCGGGTCGAAAGCCCGGCCGCCCGGGCCGGCGCGCTCGCCAATTTCGAGGCCGCGAACGCCAAGGCGCTGGCCGGATATTCCGGCGAAAAGGCCGCGATCTACGCCCGGCTCAAGCTTTCGGGCATGCGCGAGGCCCCGGTGCAGCTGGCGGTATTCTGCGACGAGGCCACGCCCAAGGGCGCGGGGCTGGGGGCTGCCACCATGCCCGAAACCCGGCGCTATTCGGTGGTTGCGGCGATCACCCAGTTCTGGCTGGTCACCCGCGCCGAGGGGCTCGGGCTGGGCTGGGTCTCGATCCTTGACCCCGAAAGGCTCTCGGCCGATCTTGAAGTGCCCGCAAGCTGGCGACTGGTGGCCTATCTCTGCCTCGGCTGGCCCGAGGAAGAACTGGAAACCCCCGAGCTGGAGCGCGCGGGATGGGAAAGGCGCGACCCCGCGCCGGAGCTGGTCGTGCGTTGACGGAGAACGGAAAATCCACCGCCGGGCGCGTCTGTGTCGGCGCCATCGCGGGCGCTTTCGGGGTCCGCGGCGAGGTGCGGCTGAAAAGCTTCTGCGCCGAACCCGCGGCGATCGCCGAATACGCCCCGCTCGCCACCGAGGACGGCACGCGCAGCTTCAGCCTTACCATCACCCGCCCCGTCAAGGGCGGCTTCGCGGCGCGGCTGTCGGGGGTGGCGACGAGGGAACAGGCCGATGCCCTGCGCGGCACCCGGCTCTATGCCGAGCGGGCCCGCCTGCCCGCCCTGCCCGACGACGAATACTACCATGCCGACCTGATCGGCCTGGAGGTCCTCGACACCGGCGGAAAGGCCCTGGGCCGGGTGCGCGCGGTGCTCAACCACGGGGCGGGCGATCTGCTGGAAGTGGCCGGACCGGGGCTGAAGGATACCGTTCTGGTGCCCTTCACCCGCGCCATCGTGCCCACTGTCGATCTCGCGGC
>WFPZ01000007.1 GCA_015487335.1 Paracoccaceae bacterium | reverse complement strand
GTGCTCACCGACATCCTGGGCGACGAGGACCATCTCGGCGACATGGATTTCAAGGTGGCCGGCACCGAAAACGGCATCACCAGCCTGCAGATGGACATCAAGGTCGCCGGCATCACGCCGGAGATCATGAAGCAGGCCCTGGCCCAGGCCAAGGAAGGGCGGATGCACATTCTCGGCGAGATGAACAAGGCGCTTTCGGGCGCTGCCGACTTCTCGATTCACGCGCCGCGCATCGAAACGATGCAGATTCCCACCGACAAGATCCGCGAAGTGATCGGCTCGGGCGGCAAGGTGATTCGCGAGATCGTCGAGACCTCGGGCGCCAAGGTGGACATCAACGACGAGGGGATGGTGAAAATCGCCTCGCCGAATCAGGAGGCCATCCGGAAAGCCTACGACATGATCAATTCGATCGTGGCCGAACCGGAAGAAGGCAAGATCTACCGCGGCAAGGTGGTGAAGATCGTCGATTTCGGCGCCTTCGTGAACTTCTTCGGCAAGCGCGACGGGCTGGTCCATGTCAGCCAGATCGAGAACCGCCGGCTGAACCATCCTTCCGACGTTCTGAAGGAGGGCCAGGAGGTCTGGGTCAAGCTTCTGGGCTTCGACGATCGCGGCAAGGTGCGCCTGTCGATGAAGGTCGTCGATCAGGAGACCGGCAAGGAAATCGGCAAAGAGGAAAAGGCCGACTGACACGGCCCTTCCCGAAAGTAAAGGCCCCGGCAGCCGCCGGGGCCTTTTTCATGGCCCGCCGTCTCGGACGCCCAGCAGGGCCGGAAGGGCCTCCAGCATGGCCCGCGCCCCCTGGCCGACGCCGCCCCTGGGCCGCGCCGGTGCCGCCTCGGGCTGCCAGCCGTAGATGTCGAAATGCAGATAACGCGGGGTTTCGGTAACGAAGCGGCGCAGGAACAGCGCCGCAGTGATCGCCCCGGCCATGCCCCCCCTGGGCGCGTTGTCGAGATCGGCGATTCCCGGCTCGATCATCTTCTCGTAAGGGTCCCAGAAAGGCAGGCGCCAGAGCGGATCGCGCACCTTTTCCGCCGCCTCCGCCAGCGCCCGGGCATCGCTGTCGCGGGTGGCGAAGAACGGCGGCACGTCCGGGCCCAGCGCCACGCGCGCAGCCCCGGTAAGCGTTGCCATGGAAACCAGAAGATCGGGCCGGGCCTCGTCGGCCAGCGCCAGGGCATCGGCCAGAACCAGGCGCCCCTCGGCATCGGTGTTGTTGACCTCCACGCTCAGCCCCTTGCGCGAGGTCAGGATGTCCTGCGGCCGGAAGGCGCTGCCGGAAATGGCGTTTTCCACCGCCGGGATCAGCACCCGCAGCCTCAGCGGCAGGCCCAGCGACATGATCATCCGCGCCAGCCCCAGCACGGTGGCCGCCCCGCCCATGTCCTTCTTCATCAGCCCCATGGAGGCGCCGGGCTTGATGTTCAGCCCGCCGGTATCGAAGCAGACCCCCTTGCCGACCAGCGCCAGCACCGGGCCGTCGGCGCCCCAGTTCATCTCGATCAGCCGCGGCGCCCGCGCCGAGGCGCGGCCCACCGCCTCGATCATCGGAAAGCCCGCCTTCAGCGCATCCCCCATCGTCACCTCGACCGAGGCGCCGAATTCCTCTGCCAGGGCACGGGCGGCGGCCTCCAGTTCGGCCGGGCCCATGTCGGAGGCGGGGGTGTTGATCAGATCGCGGGTGAGCGCCTCGCCCGCGGCGATGGCTTCCAGCCGGGCGGCATCCACCCCCTGCGGGGCGCGCAGCATGGCCCCGGGCACCGACGCCCTGGCGTAGCGGTCAAAGCGATAGCCCGCCAGCAGCCAGCCCAGCGCCGCCTCGTCCAGCTCGGGGCCCGGTTCCAGCCCGTGCAGCTCGTAGATGCCTTCGGGCAGCTTGCCCCGCGCGAGCGCCAGCTGAAACCGCTGGCGGTTGCGCGCCTTCGCGTCGCCCAGGCCCACGGCGGCGGCAGAAATCTCTCCGCCCTCGCCCGGGAAGGTCAGCACCTCGCCGGCACCCGCCTTGAAACCCTGCGCCCTGGCCCATGCCAGATCGGCGACGGACAGCCCTGCCAGCCAGGCCTGCAGCCCCTCCTCGGTGACCGCGTGAAGCGGGATCGCCCGCGTGGTGCCCTTGTCGAATGTCAGTGCCATTTATCACGGTTCCTTCGCGTCCTCGCGACGAAACTATCCTGTTTGTCCGCCCCCACAAGGGCCTGTGGGCCGATCATCCCCTGCGACAGCATGATGCAGGCGCGGAAAATCCTCGAAATCCGGGGGCGGTCTTCCTAACTAGGAGGCAGAGCCAACCTCAGACAAGGGACAGACCGAATGAATTTCGCCCGGCCCCTGCCGAATTACCTCGTCCAGCGCTACCACGGATGGAAAGCCACCACCTACGCCGAGAACAAGGCCTGGTATCACCGCCTGGCGCAGCTGGGGCAGCATCCGCGCGCGATGGTGATCTCGTGCTGCGATTCGCGCGTGCACGTCACCTCGATCTTCGGCGCCGACCAGGGAGAGTTCTTCATCCACCGCAACATCGCCAGCCTGGTGCCGCCTCATTCGCCCGATGGCGACCACCACGGCACCTCGGCAGCGGTGGAATATGCGGTGACCGCGCTGAAGGTCGCGCATCTGGTCGTGATGGGCCATTCGGCCTGCGGCGGCGTGGCCGGCTGCCACGCCATGTGCTCGGGCAAGGCGCCGGAGCTGGAGGAAAAATCCAGCTACGTCGGCCGCTGGATGGATATCCTGCGCCCCGGCTACGACCGGGTCTCGGATCTGCCGGACGAAAAGGCCCAGCTCGACGCCCTCGAGAAAGAGGCGGTGCTGATCTCGCTGGAAAACCTGATGACCTTCCCCTTCGTGCGCGAGGCGGTCGAGAACGACGACCTTTCCCTGCATGGGCTGTGGCACGACATCGGCGAGGGCGGGCTGGAGTGCTACGACCCGGATGAAAGGCGCTTTGTGCCAATCTGAGGCGCGCCAGAAGGCCGCCCGTCAGACGCAAACCAAGGGTGCGGTGCCGGAAGGTGCCGCCCGCCCCTCCGGCATCAGCCTTTCTTCAGCACCTCGCGGCCCAGAAGCTCGGCGATCTGCACCGCGTTGAGCGCCGCCCCCTTGCGCAGGTTGTCCGAGACGCACCACAGGTTCAGCCCGTTCTCGACGGTGCTGTCCTGACGGATGCGGCTGATGAAGGTGGCGTAATCGCCCACGCATTCGACGGGGGTCACATAGCCGCCGTCCTCGCGCTTGTCGACCACCAGGATGCCGGGGGCCTGACGCAGGATCTCGCGCGCCTCGTCCTCGTCGAGGAAATCCTCGAACTCGATGTTGATCGCCTCGGAGTGGCCCACGAAGACCGGCACCCGCACGCAGGTGGCCGTCACCTTGATGGCCGGGTCCATGATCTTCTTGGTCTCGGCGACCATCTTCCACTCCTCGCGCGTCGAGCCGTCATCGAGGAAGACATCGATATGGGGGATCACGTTGAAGGCGATCTGTTTGGTGAACTTCTTCGGCGCCACCTCCTGGCCGGGCACGTACATGCCCTTGGTCTGGTCCCACAGCTCGTCGATGGCCTCTTTCCCCGCACCCGAGACCGACTGGTAGGTACTCACCACCACGCGCTTGATACGGGCCCGGTCGTGCAGGGGTTTCAGCGCCACCACCATCTGCGCGGTCGAGCAGTTGGGGTTGGCGATGATGTTGCGCCTGGCGTAATCGTGCACCGCCTGCGGGTTCACCTCGGGCACGATCAGCGGCACGTCCGGCTCGTAGCGATAGAGCGATGAGTTGTCGATCACCACGCAGCCCGCCTCGGCCGCCCTGGGAGCGTATTGCCGGGTGGCCTCCGAGCCCACGGCGAACAGAGCCATGTCCCAGCCGGTGAAATCGAAGGTGTCGAGATCCCGGGTCTTGAGGGTGCGGTCGCCAAAGCTCACCTCCGTGCCCAGAGACTTGCGGCTGGCCAGGGCGGCAATCTCATCCACGGGGAACTGGCGCTCGGCCAGGATGTTCAGCATTTCGCGGCCCACGTTGCCGGTGGCGCCCACGACGACGACTCTGTAGCCCATGCGGCTCTCCTTGGGTTCGGTAACGCCGGCGGTGATTAGCCGAAAGCGCCCGCGGTGGAAAGGGCAAAAGCCACGGGCGCGGCGATCCTACGCCGTGACGAGGCGGAAGCGGGGGTCGGTTTCGATCAGCCGCTCCACGAAGGCCCTCTCGGCGGCGAAGTCATGGGGCACCTGGGCCGCAGTGCGCCGGCCCGTGAGCGACAGCGAGGCGAAGAAGTCGAAGCCGTAAAGCGAAACCTCTGCCGCCTGCGAACGCGCCACGAAATCGATGATCATCAGCCCCGTGGTCGGCGGGGCCTGCAGCCGGCCGCGCAGCGCCTCGAACTCTGCCAGCGGATAGAGAAAGAAATCCGGCCGCGCGGCGATCCTCCAGGGCAGGCGCTTGCGCTTGTGCGACATCCACAGGATGCGGGCCGGGGCGATGCGCGCCTCTTCGGCCGAGCTCAGCCGGGTGGCCAGCGCCAGCCAGTCGGTCCGGGCGCCGTGAGAGCGTGCCGACGGCATCGGCGCGCGATTGATGCGGATCACCAGATCGGCGGCGTCGATCCGCGCGCCATGGCCGGTTGCCGCCAGCGAGCGGGCGTTGCCGACGATCGCCACCGAGCGGCCGGCCAGCTCGTCCTCCAGCGCGGCGCGCGGGCAGGACCATTCGCCAAGCGCGGCCTCGTCGCGGCGCAGCCGTGCCCACAGAAACCGTAAATGCCCCCTGTCCATCCTGCCGATCCGCCGCTTTTTCCTTACCCTTCAATAGGCGCAGGTCTGCGGGCTGAACAGAAAAAAGCGCCGCCCTCAGCCCGCCCTTTCGCGGCTGAAGAGATAGGCCGCACAACCCGCCAGAACCGCCAGCCCGAAAATCAGGAACAGCCCACCATAGGCCGAGGCCGGATCGGGGGCGGTGGCCTCGAAGGCGGCAAACACCCGGCCGCTGAAGAACTGCGCCACGCCCACCCCGCCGATGCCGAAGAGGTTGAGCAGCGTCACCCCGCGCCCCACCAGGTGCGGCGGAAAGAAATCGCGCGCATGGGCCATGATCAGCGGGAAGGAAGAGCCGAACAGCCCCACCCCCGCCAGCAGCAGGGCCGAGCGCCACACCCCCGCCTCCGGCGCGGCCCACAGCAGCAGCAGGCAGGCGGCGCCGGCGAGGTTGCCGAACAGCACCACCCACTTGCGGGTGCCGAACACCCTGTCCAGCGGGCCATAGGCGAAATTGCCGATGATCATGGCAACCCCCATCACCAGCGTCACCTGGCCAATCCCGGTGGCATCCAGCCCGTAGACATCGCTCAGATACGGCCCCGCCCACGCGCCCCGCAGGCCCGCCGCCGGGGCATAGTTGACCAGCATCATCGGCAGGATCAGCCAGATCGCCGGGATCTTCAGGATGTCCAGCAAGGAGCCACGGCCGTTCTCGCCCTGCTCGGCCTTCGGCGGATCCTGGATGAAGGCGGCCAGCGCCGCGGCCACGGCCAGGGTGATGGCTGCCAGCCCCCACAGGGTTGTGCGCCAGCCGAAGCTTTCCGCAGCCCAGGCCAGCGGCAGCGAACCCGCGAGGTTGCCCAGCGAGCCGAAGCCTATGACCGCCCCGGCCAGCGTGCCGAAGACGGCCGGCGGAAAGACCCGGGCGAAGATGTAGTAGGAGGCCATCAGCACCGGAGAACAGCCGATGCCGATCAGCACCATCGCAAGGTAGATCTGCCCCGGCCCCTGCGCCATCGCGAACACCAGCGCCCCGCCGGCCGCGCCGGTGGCCAGCAGAAAGGCGGCGGTGCGGCGCGGGCCCACCACGTCAAGCGCCCAGCCCACCGGAATCTGCATCGCCGCAAAGGCCAGGAACCACAGCCCCGACGCCACCGAAAGCGCCTGCGGATCGGCGCCGATGTCCTGCTGAAGAACCGGGGCCAGAACCGCAAGGAAGGCCCGGTAGAACTGGCTCAGCACATAGCCGAGAACGAGAAAGATCAACCCCAGCCGCACCGGCCCCTCCACCTTCTGCCGTCAGCGGCCCACCGCGACGTAGCTTTCGAAACCCGCGCGCCGGGCGTCCTTCGCCGAGTAGATGTTGCGCAGATCGGCCATGCGCGGGTGCGCCATCTTCTTCGCCAGGCGCTTGAGGTCAAGGGCGCGGAACTCGTTCCACTCGGTGAGGATCACCAGCGCATCTGCCTTGTTCGCCGCACGGTAGGGGTCATCCACCCACTGCACCCCGGGCAAGAGCGCCTCGCCCTCGGCCCGCCCCTGCGGGTCCACCACCCGCACCCGGGCGCCGCCGCCGATCATCGCCGGGACGATGGTCAGCGAGGGGGCATCGCGCATGTCGTCGGTATTGGGCTTGAAGGTGACGCCGAGCACCGCGATCGTCCTGCCATTGAAACTGCCGCCGCACAGATCCTTCACCTTCTCGACCATGCGCCATTTCACCTCGTCGTTCACCTTGATCACGGTCTCGGTGATCTGCATCGGCACCGCATGCTCCTGCCCGATACGGGCCAACGCGCGGGTATCCTTGGGAAAGCACGAGCCTCCGTAGCCGGGCCCGGCATGCAGAAACTTGTTGCCGATCCGGCCGTCCAGCCCCATGCCCCGCGACACCTGCTTGATGTCGGCGCCGACCCGCTCGCACAGGGCGGCAATCTCGTTGATGAAGGTGATCTTGGTGGCGAGGAAGGCGTTGGAGGCATATTTGATCATCTCGGCGCTTTCCAGATCTGTGGTGACGATCGGGAAGTCGCGCAGATAGAGCGGGCGGTAGATTTCCTCCAGCACTTCGCGGGCGCGGTCGTTCTGCACCCCCACGACCACCCGGTCGGGGCGCATGAAATCGTCGATCGCGGCGCCTTCGCGCAGGAATTCGGGGTTGGAAGCCACGTCGAATTCGGCCTGCGGGTTGGCCTTGGCGATGATCTGCTTGACCTTGCGGTTGGTGCCCACCGGCACCGTGGACTTGGTCACCACCACCGTGTAGCCCTCCAGCGCCCCGGCGATCTCTTCGGCGGCGGCGAAGACATAGCTGAGGTCGGCATGGCCGTCGCCGCGCCGGGTGGGGGTGCCCACGGCGATGAACACCGCATCCGCCCCTGCCACCGCCTCGCCCAGATCCTCCGAAAAGCTCAGCCGCCCGGCCGCCACGTTGCGGGCCATCAGATCATCCAGCCCCGGCTCGTAGATCGGCACCTCGCCGCGCCTGAGCATGGCGATCTTGTCAGGATCCTTGTCCACGCAGACAACCTCGTGCCCGAAGTCGGAAAAGCACACCCCGGAAACGAGCCCGACGTAACCGGTGCCGATCATGGCGATTTTCATTGGCTGGCCTCGCTGCTCAAATACCCAAGGGGATGCGGCAAGCGTTGCGGCGTGTCAACCAGCCGGAAGGCGGACGGGCCTGCCGCATTTGACCGATAATTGATCTTGCAAGGTTATCGGACCATCCTGCGCGCTTGCGTTGGCGACTGATGGGGGGATTGGCCTTGCCGTTTACAGGAGGTTGAGGGTGAGGCGTCGGGGGATGGATGGCAAAGCTTTTCGGGGGCGTTGTCTCTTCGGTTTCGGAGGAAGCATCCTCGTGACGATGCCATAGGGCTCCAGTACAGACTGTTCTCACTGCCCCAGCAGGAGCGGACGACACGGGCGAAGCGCCCGGACATCAGGCACGCCGAGAAAAGATCGTAGCGGCGAGCGGACAACGTGCCGCCCGCGCGTCGAGCCATTCTTCAAGTTTGGGCAACTTTCTGCATAACTTGAGCTATTCTTCATCCCCGCCGATCGGGTCCGGTTTCTTCTTTTCTCGGCCAATGAACCACGGCTGGGGTTTGCCGCCAGAAGCGGGATAGGCGTGCTTGTGGTTGTAGGGGTCGATCCATTTGCCGGCGCCCGCCCTGACCTCTGATCCGGTTCCCCAGGCGTGCAGGTAGACGCATTCGTATTTCGCTTCGCAGACCTCCGGTTCGGGTTCCGCCAGAGCCGTTCCCCGAAGATGTTGTCGAGAACCGTCCCTTGACCCCATCGAGATGCGCACGCCGGATCGGCGCAGCCGGTCGATCAGGCCAAGGGCGTGCGGGCGGGCCGAACCTGGCCGATGGCCTCGTTCAGCGCCTCGACGCAGAAGTCGGCCTCCAGCGTGTTCGATATGCGCCAAGCCAGCACCTTGCGGGTATGTCAGTCCATGATCGCCACCAGATAAAGAAGGCCCCTGTCCGCTCACCCTTCAGCGCTTCAAGCGCCACCTTCGCCTTGAAACCCGGCGAACGCTGCTTCCGTTTCAACATCTCTGATCTCCTTCTCGTCGAAGACCGGCAGACAACGAATCGTAGCTTGCCTCAGGGTCCGATTTTCCGGAGGAGCTAAATCCGGGCACCCGCCCCGCTGGCAGATTGCAACAATGTCAAGGCTGCGGCCCCTGGCGTGAAGGCGGAAAATCCGCCTGCCTCGGCTCTCACCAGGAATTGCCTGATCAGTTTTTCACGCTTTTCCGGGCCGGCTATTTCCGTCACCGAATCGGATCCCAGCCTCTTCTGTGCAGCCTCGCGAAAAATGTTCAGCTGCTGGCCCAGATCCAGCGAGGCCATGGATGCGGGCAGACCGAGGGCCGTTTCGAACACCTTGCGCAGAGGCGGTGTGCCCATCACCAGATACCATTTGCCGGTTTCCGACAGCCTTCGCTCCGACAGGGCTGAAAGTTCTTCCTCCGCGGCAAGAGCCAAGCGCATGTTTTCATCCTGCTCTCCAACCGCAATCTGAAACTGGCGTGTTTCGTAACGTGCCACGATCTCATCGGCGAATCCGGGACGTGTGGTTCTCGCAAACCCGGGAGAGCCGAAACCGAAAGCCCGGGAAAGTTCCAGATATCGCTTGTCGGAAAGCCTGAAGGCCAGAGAGTCCCGGTCCACCGGATTGCTTTCCAATACCTTCCGGATGAAGAATCTGTTTTCCAGATCCTCTTTCAGGCCGAAAGCCCCCAGGGCCACAGCCAGCAACCGGCGGTCATTCACCAGCTGCTCTGCCGTCTCGACCCTGGCAATGTTCTCGCGAAAGTAGCTTGTGTCTCGCTGAATGACAGAGGAATTGCTGAATGTCTGCAACTGCGCCGCCTGGGTCCTTTTCAGAAAGGCCCAGCCGGCAATTCCTCCCATGGGAAGGGCAACCGCATAGCTCATGCCTGTGCTGCCGCCAGCAGCCGGCCCTCCCTTGGCAGAAGTTCTCGCAATGTCTTCAGCGCCTGGTAAAATCTTTCTTCCAGAACATGCTCGGTGGCGGCGGTTAGCAGACGCCGGCTGTCCGGGTCGATGAAGACCTGGCTGAGCTGCTCGATCCCGCGCAGAAGCTGAATGCCTGCCTCCTTAGGCTCGGCATCGCCGGAAAGGACAAGCTGCGCCACGTAACACACCCGCCGCACGGGAGTGTTCACCTCCTGCGGATGGATCGCATCCCGCAGGCGCAGGATATTCGCGTTGGGGGTGAGAATGGAAAACCGACAGCGCCGGTCCCCGTTCTCGACCACCGCACCGTTGATGAGCACTCGTTCGCGAGGCCCCAGTTTCAGAACAAGGCCACTCATGGTTCACCTGCCTCGCCCTGCAGGCCACGCATCACGGCCACATTGACCTCGATCAGCGCATCGGCCTTCGCCTCACCGCGCAATACCTTGGACGTGTGGTGAAATACGAACTCTGCGAGATAGAAGAGCCTCGCGCGCAGGTCTTTTGGCAGCCCGTTTCCCGGATCTGCCACATCGCTGGCAAGAAGCGTCCACAGGCGGCGGTTGTCGTGCAGCGCCTGGCTGAGAGAAGGGAAATCTCCCCGGCTTTCGGCGCTGCGCAGCTTCTGCGTGATTTTCGCGAAAACCTGATATTCGGTGCTGCGCTCGGAGCGGATCGGTGCGGCAGCGGCGGAATAAGCCTCGCGGGCCATGTTCAATGCGTTCAAGTCAGGGTCCTCCTGATGTCGGGGTGTTGACGTGAGGTAGATCCGGAAACAAAGGAGGCGCCCTCAGAGCTCAGAGAGCGCCCCCTTTGCGCCCCTTACCTGAACAGCGAGAGAATCGACTGCGGCGACTGGTTCGCGATGGACAGGGCCTGAATGCCCAGCTGCTGCTGAACCTGAAGCGCCTGCAACCTGGCCGAGGCCTCTTCCATGTTGGCATCCACCAGCGTGCCGATGCCGGCCTTGAGCGAATCGGTCAGCTTGCTGATGAAGTTGGACTGGGTTTCGATCCGTCCCTGGGCCGAACCGAAAGCCGCGGCACCGTCGATCGAATTGTTGATCAGGGTTTCGATGTTGGACAGGGCGGCCTGCGCGCCAGCGTCGGTACGCACATCGATCGCTTCCAGCCCGAACAGCCCGCCAGAGGCCTGACCACCCGCTGCACCGGCACGTGCCAGGGTAACAGCCGAAGCCCCGTTGTTGTCGATCTTCAGCACCCATTCGCCATTGTCATTCTGAACCACCTGCGTGGTGATATCGGGAAGGTTACCGCCATCGACAGCCGCCTTGAGACCCTTGGCCACATCCTCGAAGGTTTCACCCTTGCCTGCCACATAGGTAAAATCCTTGCCGTCAATGCTAACCTGGTAGCCATCACCCTCTGCCACGGCAGCCACGGCCGAAAATGTCAGGGTTTCGGCGCGTTCTGCAATTGCGGCGGCCGAAGCGGTTGCCCCGGTGGCCGAAAGCGCCACGTCCTCGAAGGCGCGGGTCGAGGTAAGGGTGATGACGTTGGTCGAAACGCTTGCCGTCACCCCCACGATCCCAAGTGCGTTGATGTCGCCGGCGATGGCGGCAGCCGCCGCATCCTGATCGCCGCTCAGGTCGCCGGCCGCATAGTTCAGCGTCGCTCCGCCGATGGTAAGCGAAATGGTGTTGTCGCTCATGTCGGCATCGGTGGCGATGGTTATCGTTTCGGAGTTGCCCACGTTGCTGGCCGAAGTATCCGAAAGCGTCGCGTTGGGCGAAAGGTCCGTCCCCGTCCCCAGAACACCGGCGGTGGTCGTCATGTCCTGCCTGGCAACGGTGATGCTGTTTGCCGAGACGGAGCCATCGCTGGCGCGATCGAGCGAGGAGAGGATGTTCACATCATCCGTGCCCTTGAGCAGGTTCAGCCCGTTGAACTGCGCCGCATTCACCACCGAGTTGATCTGATCTCTCAGCGCCGTGATATCCGTCTGGATCTTCTCCCGGTCCACGTTCTGTTCCTGGGCGGCGACGATCTTGCTCTTGATATCGGTCAGCAGGTCGGTGACGGTCTCCGCCGCCTGACGTGCCACGGCCACGGTTGATTCACCCAGCGAAAGGCTTTCGGCAATCCCCTTGAAGCCTTTCACGTCCGCTTCCATCACCTTGGAAATGGCCCAGATCGACGCATTGTCCTTTGCCGTGGCCACCTTCATACCGGTAGAGATTTCACTCTGGGTCTTGGCCAGGCTGGTGTTGATGGTCTTCAGTGTCTGCAGCGCGACCATCGCGCTCTTGTTGGTCAGAATGGAGGACATTTTCACTTCCTTCTTCGATCGGCGCTTTGCGCCGGATTGAGAAACCGCGCCGCAATGGCGCCATGGATGTCATTCTGACAACTGCGGCCCCGGCACCGGCCGGCCGCGCCGCCCATGAGGGACGCAGGCCCAGACTGCCGCTCATGTGCTTAAGAGATCGCTAAACGGGGCCGGCGCTTTGTTCGGCATTTTAGTAAACGCCTTCGGGCTGCACGCGACCGCCACGCCGTAACGTCAGAGGACGACGACCCGAGCGCCTCCTCGCCACTCGGCAGGTCACCCCACCTCAGGCCCTGCTTTCCAGCTTTCCCGATGCCGTTTCGAGCCTCTGCCGCCGCCCGGAGCTGTCATAGGTGGAAAGCGCCGGCGCCGGGCCATGCAGCCCCGCAAGCCGTTCTGCCGCCGCCCGGATCCCGCGTCCGGCCGCTTCCAGCAGCAGGCGGTTCCCTTCCGCCTTTTCGCGCAACCGCCTCAGCCGCGAGACATCCTCTCCGGCTGCCCCGAGGGCACTGACCAGCCGCTCCTTTTCCGCAACCGCCCGTTTCAGGAAGTCGAAGTTTCCCTCGAGGATCGCCGCGCGCTCCTTCTCGAGAAGGTCCTCGAAACGATCCACCAGGTCACCGGCCCCGAACATCGCCCGCCTCCTGCTCCTTGAGCGATTCGAACAGCGCCTCCGCAAGGCCGATGCCCCCGGCCTCCACCATCAGGTCCGCCTGTGCCTGCCTGAGAAAAGAACCGAACTGCTCCTCCCCCGCGCCGCCGCCGAATTCCTGCCGCGGCGCGCCCAAGCCGGCCGATTTGAGCATTTCCGCCAGAAACGACGCCTCCAGCTGCCTGGCCGCCTTCCACAACTGCGCCTCGCGCTCCGCAGGGGAAGACGGGGCTTGCGTTGCGGGCAGGGCAGAGGCGGCAACAGGAGGCAGGTGCATGGGATACTTCCAATTCAACACAGTTTCCCGATCCTTTGCCCAAGGCGGTAAATATTCAGTAACCCGCAGCCCTCACGATAGCCGGAACTGGCGAAGAACTCGCAAAAGACCATGCTGACGGAACAGATCATTACACGGGCATCTCTGGCCGTATCGGGCCTGCCCGCCCTGCAGGGGCAACCACCCGCAGTGAAGGTGGCGGCCTTCAGTCTTGAAAATGATGCCGGGGTCGAATGGCCCGGGGAGGCGCAGGCAGACCAGGCGGAGCCCTCCGCCCGCCCCCCGGAGGAGCTGGCTCTTCAGCCGGCATTTGTGCCGATGCCGGCTTTGCCTCCCTTGCCCGGTGTTGCGGTCGGGCAGGGGGTGTCTCCCATGCCCATGGCCCTTGCGGAGGGGGCGCAACCGGGCGAGCCGGGCGCCATGACAGAACCGGACGACATGGCAGTGGCTGGCCCCGGCCCGGCCAACAGGGGGCCATCGCGAGAATCGCCCCAGGTTCTGCCCGCTAAGGCCGCAAACTTTGCCGTTACCAAGGCCTTTCCCGATGCGCCTGCCGGTTCTCCAGCTGCTCCCCCTGGCCCGCCCGCCAGCGAAGAGCCTTCCTTTCCTGCCGGTTCGCCCCGGACCGCACCTCCGGAATCTTCCCTTCAGTTGCCACCGCGGCCAGTCCTCCGCGCTGTCGAGGCGCCACCCGCCCCGCAATCCGGGCTCGCCGAAACTGCCGCCATCTCAGCGACTCCAGCACCGGACGAGCCTGTTCAGGCCACGCCCTCGGGGTTTGGCCACCCGGCCTCCTCAGCGTCTGTCCCGGTCACGGCTGTCGATGCCCCAGGCACACAGGACCGGCCCGCAAGAGAGCCGTCTCAACCCCTTCAGTCTTCGTCCAGCACCGGCATCGGCAACGCCACGATCCAGGCAATCCCGCCAGCGCCCGCCGATTCGCGCGAAATGGGGCCGCTCGCCACACCACCGGCACCTTCCGTCAGCACCGACGCCGCGCGCCCCGCTCTGCCCTCCTCGGCCGCATGGGGCCTGTCGGCCATGCCCCCGGTACCGGCCTCAACGCCTCCCGCTTCCACCGGACAGGCGGCATTCCCGCCGCAGCCCATTCAAGGGTCGAGCCTGCCCGATTCGCCCCTCCCGGCTGTTCCCGACGCGGCGGAATCTCCCCCTGCCCCGGTCTCACCGGCCACTCCGGCCGCCTCACCGCCGGGTGGGAAAGCCCCTGATCTCCAACCCGCCATGCCGGCCACTCAGGGGGCCATGGCAGCGACAACACCCCTGGCCTCTTCGTCACCCGTTTCGGTCAACGAAGGGCTGCCCCCCGCCGGCACGGCCAGCTCTCCGGAGCCCGGCCTCATCGTGACGCCCCCGGCACCCGCCGCACCGCCGCACGCCCCGCCTGCGAAGGCTTCGCCGGATGCGCCGCAGCAGGCCGCGCTCATGGCCGGGGATGAAAACCTTTCGCTCGGCGATGCGCAGCAGATCGCCCTTCCCGGCCCGCCGGGAGAGACCCGCAGCGCGCCTGCCCC
>WFPZ01000006.1 GCA_015487335.1 Paracoccaceae bacterium | reverse complement strand
CCCGACCGCCGCCCAGGAGCGCGCCCTGCGCGAGATCACCGCCGACATGGCCTCGCCAGCGCGCATGAACCGCCTGCTGGAGGGCGACGTGGGCGCAGGCAAGACGCTGGTGGCCTTCCTCGCGCTGCTGATCGCGGTCGAGGCGGGGGGGCAGGGGGTGATGATGGCGCCCACCGAAATTCTCGCCCGCCAGCATCTGGAGGCCCTGGCGCCGCTGGCCGAACGGGCCGGGGTGGTGGTGGAGATCCTCACCGGCCGCGACAAGGGGGCCGAGCGCGCCGCCCGGCTGGAGGCGCTTCGCCGCGGCGAGATCGACATTCTGGTGGGCACCCATGCCCTGTTCCAGAACGATGTGGAATACGCCGATCTGCGCCTTGCGGTGATCGACGAGCAGCACCGTTTCGGGGTGGCCCAGCGCATGGAGCTGGCCGCCAAGGGGCGCGCGCCGGACGTGCTGGTGATGACGGCCACGCCGATTCCGCGCTCGCTGGCCCTGGCGCAATATGGCGACATGGATGTCTCGGTGCTGGATGAAAAGCCCCCCGGGCGCAAGCCGGTGAAAACCGCGCTGGTCTCGGCCGGGCGGCTGGAAGAGGTGGTGGAGCACCTGCGCCGGGCGATCGCCGGGGGGCAGCAGGCCTACTGGGTGTGCCCGCTGGTGGAAGAAAGCGAGGTTTCGGAGCTGACCGCCGCCGAAGAACGCTTTCGCCACCTGCGCGCCGCACTTGGCGAGGGCCGGGTGGGGCTGGTGCATGGCCAGATGCCCCCGGCCGCGCGCGACGCCGCCATGGCCCGTTTTCAGAACGGCGAAACATCCCTGCTGGTGGCCACCACGGTGATCGAGGTTGGGGTGGACGTGCCCAATGCCTCGATCATGGTGATCGAGCGGGCCGAGCACTTCGGCCTGGCCCAGCTGCACCAGCTGCGCGGCCGGGTCGGGCGGGGGGCGGCGCAATCCACCTGCCTGCTGATGTACCAGCCGCCCCTGGGTGAGGCCGCGCGCCGGCGGCTGGAGATCCTGCGCGAAACCGAGGACGGCTTTCGCATCGCCGAGGAGGATCTGGCGATGCGCGGGGCGGGCGATCTGATCGGGACCGCCCAATCGGGCCTGCCGCGCTTTCGCGTCGCCGATCTGGAAAGCCAGGCCGGGCTGATGGCACTGGCCCAGAGCGACGCGCGCAAGCTGCTGCAGGACGACCCGGGGCTGGAAAGCCCCCGCGGCGAGGCGGTGCGCACCCTGCTGTGGCTGATGGAGCAGGACCGGGCGATCCGCCTGATCACGGTGGGCTGAGCAGGCAACCCGGCCCTGATTCGCAGGGGGCGCGGGGCCGGTTCATTTGCCTCCGGTCGTCCCGATTCGGGGGAAAATGCCATAATGTTCACGGATGTTCTTAAAAAGTTCTTTACAAGGCGGCGCAATTTTGGAACAAACAGGCAACAACATGAAAACAGGAGCCGCCCAATGTTGATCGAGCTGAAATCCGCCTTCCAGAGATCCTCCGCCACCCTTGCCGGCGACATGGCCGGCGCCGTGGCGCTGGGGCTGCTGCTTGTCGTCGGTCTGCATCTGACCAGTCTTTTCTGAGCTGCCTGCGGTCTGCCGGCCGGGGCGTGCATCTTTCGCCGCTGCCCGTGGTGCGCCTGGCCGAATGGATGGCTGCCTCATGACATTCGGCGGGGCTTGCGCCCCCTTCGCCCCGGCCCTTCGACAGACCATCACCTGCCGCCGCCTCCGCAACCGGATCGCGGCGGTTTTTTTCATGTTTTCGGCTTCCGGCGGGCCGGGATCAGGCGCAGGCGGCCTTTTCGGCCTGTTCCATCGCTTCGGCGGTGGCCTCTAGGCACAGCATGATCGAGGCGTGGCGGTTCTTGAATTCGCGCGCCGGCACCAGCACCTCGAGCCCGTCGAAAGGAGGTTCGGGCGGGGGCGCGCCCTCCTTGAGCATGGCGCGCAGCTGGTCGCGGGCACGTTCCACCTCGGCGCGGGTGCGGCCGATGATGCAGCCCCCCACGACCGCTGCCGCCGCCTGGCCCAGGGCGCAGGCCTTCACGTCCTGCCCGAAGGCCGAGACGCGGCCGTCTTCCATCTTCACGTCCACCGTCACGTTGGAGCCGCACAGCGGCGAGCGGCGCCGGGCGGTGGCGTCCGGGTCGGCGAGGCGCTCGGTGAGGGGAATGTTGGCGGCCAGCTCGAGAATGCGGCCGGAGTAGAGGTTTATCAGGTCGGAATCGCTCATGGCTTCCCCTCGTGGCGTCACTGCCATAAATAGGCCAGGTGCCGACGCTTGGAAAGGACCCGCGATGCGCTTCGACCCGGCCAGCCTGAAATACAACGACCAGGGCCTGATTCCGGTCATCGCCCAGGACGCGGACAGCGGCGAGGTGCTGATGCTGGCCTGGATGAACGCCGAGGCCGTGGCGCGCACCTGCCAGAGCGGGCGGGTGACCTACTGGTCGCGCTCGCGCGGCAAGCTGTGGGTCAAGGGCGAGACCTCGGGCCATGTGCAGGAGCTTGTCGAGATGCGCGTCGATTGCGACCGCGATACGCTGCTGGTGCTGGTCCGCCAGACGGGGCCGGCCTGCCATACCAATCGGCGAAGCTGTTTTTATACGGCAATCCAAGATGGTTACGAGGTGGAATTGATGCAGCCGGAGGGCTGAGTCCCGAGCCCTGCGCCGCCCTCCCGTTCCAGCCCGACCAGCCGGCGGATATCGTCCGGGCTCAGCCCCTCGGCGCGGTAGCGCGAGATGGCGCGGGCGTCGTCGCGCTTGGCCAGCCGCTTGCCGGCTTCGTCGCGGATCAGCCGGTGATGGTGATAGACGGGCGTGGGCAGGCCCAGCAGCGCCTGCAGCAGCCGGTGGATCTGCGTGGCCTCGAACAGGTCTTCGCCGCGGATCACGTGGGTGATTTCCTGGGCGGCGTCATCGACCACCACCGAGAGATGATAGGAGGTGCCCCAGCCGGGCCGGGCCAGCACCACATCGCCCACGCCGCGGATCAGCGCCTCGGCCTGCAGGCGGTGGGTGCCGGCGCGTGCCGGGCCGGTTTCGGTGAAGGTCAGCGCGGACACGTCTCCCAGATGCTCCAGCGCGCGGCGCATGTGGAGGCGGATCGCCATGCCCTCGCGGCGCGCCGGAGGGGCCTTGCGGCAGGTGCCGGGGTAGACCACCCCGTCGGGGCCGAGCACCGGCGCCCCTTCCTGCGGGGCGGCGAGGGCGGCGCGGATGTCGGCGCGCGAACAGGCGCAAGGGTAGGTGAGGCCGAGCGCCTCCAGCCGCGCCAGGGCCTGCGCATAGGCCGCGCCGCGGGCGGACTGGCGTATCACCGGCTCGGGCCAGGAGAGGCCGAGCCAGGAGAGATCCTCGAAGATCAGCGCCTCCCAGCGGGGGCGGGCGCGGCTGCGGTCTATGTCCTCGAGGCGCAACAGGAACGCGCCCTGCGCGGCGCGTGCCGTGTCATGGGCCAGCATCGCCGAATAGGCGTGGCCCAGGTGCAGCGGCCCGGTGGGCGAGGGGGCGAAACGGGTGCGCATGGGGGCAGTTAGAGGCCGGTTTCGGAAAAGAGGCAAGCGGGGATCCGCCAGGCGGGAGCGGAAGGCCCGGGGGCTGGCTGCCCCCTTGCCTTGGGGGCAGCCCCCGCGGCCATTTGCGGCAAAGAAGGAGGAGAATCAGGGCGGGGATGTTTCCTGCAGCCAGCTCGTCCAGGCCGCCTTTGCGCGGTCGGTATAGGCCTTGTAGCGCTCGCGCCGGCCGCGGCGTCCGCCCCTGGGCCCTTCGACGGGAGGAAACAGGCCGAAGTTGACGTTCATCGGCTGGAAGGTCTTCGCGTCGGCCCCGCCGGTGATGTGGGTGAGCAGCGCCCCGGTGGCGGTGACGGGCGGCGGCGGGGGCAGGGTGCGCCCGGCAAGTTCGGCCGCGGCCAGACGCCCGGCCAGAAGCCCCATGGCGGCGCTCTCCACATAGCCCTCGACGCCGGAAATCTGCCCGGCGAAGCGGATGTTGGGCCGCGAACGCAGGCGCAGCTGTTCGTCGAGCAGGCGGGGGGAGTTGATGAAGCTGTTGCGGTGGATCCCGCCAAGGCGCGCGAAGCGGGCTTCCCGAAGGCCGGGAATCATCCGGAAAACATCCTTTTGCGCGCCGTATTTCATCTTGGTCTGGAAGCCCACCATGTTGTAGAGCGTGCCCAGGGCGTTGTCCTGGCGCAGCTGCACCACCGCCCAGGGCTTTTCTTCCGGCTTGTGGGGGTTGGTGAGGCCCACCGGCTTCATCGGGCCGTGGCGCAGGGTTTCGCGGCCGCGTTCGGCCATCACCTCGATGGGCAGGCAGCCGTCGAAATAGGGGGCGTCCTCGCCTTCGTGGAATTCGGTCTTTTCGGCGGCCAGCAGGGCGTCGATGAAGGCCTCGTATTCCTCGCGGGTCAGCGGGCAGTTGATGTAGGCCTTGCGCTCTTCCTCCGTCTCGCCCTTGTCGTAGCGCGACTGGCGCCAGGCCACCGACATGTCGATGCTGTCGGCATATACGATGGGGGCGATGGCATCGAAGAAGGCGAGGCTGTCCTCGCCGGTCTCGGCCTGGATGGCACGGGCGAGGGCGCCCGATGTCAGCGGGCCGGTGGCGATGATCCAGCTGCCCTCGCCCGGCAGGGCGGTGATCTCGGCGGTCTCCACGCGCACGTTGGGCAGGGCGCG
Source organism: Paracoccaceae bacterium (assembly GCA_015487335.1). Classification (GTDB taxonomy): domain Bacteria; phylum Pseudomonadota; class Alphaproteobacteria; order Rhodobacterales; family Rhodobacteraceae; genus S012-89. The sequence goes on along the minus strand of WFPZ01000006.1, from coordinate 351 downwards.
CAGCCGCTCCGTGACGCCCTGCGAGAAGGCCTCGCGGTCCACCGCCAGGGCGCCGCCGGCGGGCAGGGCGTGGGCGTCGGCCATTTCCATGATCAGGCTGCCGGCGGCGCGCATCTCCCAGTGCAGCAGGCCGACGGCATTGTATTCGCTGTCGTCGGAGCGGAAGGAGTTGGAGCAGACCAGCTCCGCAAGATTGCCCGTCTTGTGGGCGAAGGTACCCACCTTGGGGCGCATCTCGTGGATGACCACCTGAAGGCCCGCGCGGGCGGCCTGCCAGGCGGCTTCCGATCCGGCCATGCCGCCGCCGACGATGTGAAGGGTGTTGTGCTCCATGGCGCTCATCTATGGCAT
>WFPZ01000005.1 GCA_015487335.1 Paracoccaceae bacterium | reverse complement strand
GGCATCTCGATCCTCTTCGTGATGCTGACCACCTTCCTGATGCCCATCACGATTGCCGCCTGCTGGAACGTGACGCATCGGGTGAAGGAATACATGATCGCCTTCCTGGTGCTGGAGACCCTGATGCTGGGTGTCTTCATGGCGCTGGATCTGGTGCTGTTCTATCTCTTCTTCGAGGGCGGCCTGATCCCGATGTTCCTGATCATCGGCATCTGGGGCGGGAAGGACCGCATCTATGCCTCCTTCAAGTTCTTCCTCTATACCTTCCTCGGCTCGGTGCTGATGCTGGTGGCGATCATCGCCATGTACATGGACGCGGGCACCACCGACATTCCTGCCTTGCTGGAACACGAGTTCAGCGCCGGCGCGATCTCGATCGCGGGCTACCAGATCGTGGGCGGGCTGCAGACGCTGCTGTGGCTGGCCTTCTTCGCCAGCTTCGCGGTGAAGATGCCGATGTGGCCGTTCCACACCTGGCTGCCCGACGCCCACGTGCAGGCGCCCACCGCCGGGTCGGTGGTGCTGGCGGCGATCCTGCTGAAGATGGGCGGTTACGGCTTCCTGCGGTTCAGCCTTCCGATGTTCCCCGTGGCCTCCGAGCTTCTGGCACCGCTGGTGCTGTGGCTGTCGGCGATCGCCATCGTCTACACCTCGCTGGTGGCGCTGGCCCAGAAGGACATGAAGAAGCTGATCGCCTATTCCTCGGTGGCGCACATGGGCTATGTCACCGCGGGGATCTTCGCCGCCAACCAGCAGGGCATCGACGGGGCGATCTTCCAGATGCTCAGCCACGGCTTCATCTCGAGCGCGCTGTTTCTCTGCGTCGGCGTGATCTACGACCGGATGCACACCCGCGAGATCGACGCCTACGGCGGGCTGGTCAACCGCATGCCGGCCTATGCGCTGATCTTCATGCTGTTCACGCTGGCCAATGTGGGCCTGCCGGGCACGTCCGGTTTCGTGGGCGAATTCCTCACCCTCGTGGGCATCTTCAAGGCCAACACCTGGGTGGCGCTGGTGGCTGCCACCGGGGTGATCCTCTCGGCGGCCTATGCGCTGTGGCTCTACCGCAAGGTGGTGCTGGGAGAGCTGATCAGGGAAAGCCTCAAGTCGATCTCCGACATGAACCTGCGCGAGAAGGCGATCTTCGCGCCGCTGGTGGCGATGACGCTTCTCCTCGGCGTCTACCCGAGCCTGGTGACCGACATCATCGGCCCCTCGGTCGAGGCGCTGGTAACCGATTACAACGCCGCGCTGCCCGCCGGGACGGCCGAGCAGCTGGCAAGCAACTAGGGGCACGCACATGACCTCTGCCGATTTCACACTGGTCCTGCCGGAAGTCATCCTGGCCGTTTTCGCCATGGGCGCGCTGCTTTTCGGCGTCTATGGCGGCAAGGACAAGACCGCGCCGATCCTCACCTGGACGACCGCCGGGCTGATGGTGGCGCTGGGGGCCTGGATCGGCCTGTCGGGCGAGGGCAGCGGCTCGGCCTTCGGGGGGATGATCGTCAATGACGGCTTCGCCCGCTTCGCCAAGGTGACGGTGCTTCTCTCGGCAGCGGCCGTGATCCTGATGAGCGAAAGCTACATGGAGCGCCACGGCCTGCTGCGCTTCGAATATCCGCTGATCATCGCCCTGGCCACCGTGGGCATGATGGTGATGGTCTCGGCGGCCGATCTGATGACCCTCTACATGGGGCTTGAGCTGCAGTCGTTGTCTCTTTACGTGGTGGCCAGCCTGCGCCGCGACAGCGTGAAGTCCACCGAAGCCGGCCTGAAATACTTCGTGCTGGGGGCGCTCAGCTCGGGCCTGCTGCTTTACGGTGCCTCGCTGGTCTACGGCTTTGCCGGCACCACCCTGTTTGCCGGCATCATCGAGGTGGCGGGCGAGGGCGAGATCTCGCTGGGGCTGCTGTTCGGGCTGGTGTTCCTGATCACCGGCCTGGCCTTCAAGGTTTCCGCCGTGCCCTTCCACATGTGGACGCCCGATGTCTACGAGGGCTCGCCCACCCCGGTGACGGCCTTCTTCGCTGCCGCGCCCAAGATGGCGGCCATGGGGCTGCTGGCGCGGGTGCTGTTCGACGCCTTCGGCGGCGTCAGCGCCGAATGGAGCCAGGTTCTGGCGCTGCTTTCCCTGGTCTCGATGTTCCTCGGCGCCATCGCCGCGATCGGCCAGCGCAACATCAAGCGGCTGATGGCCTATTCCTCGATCGCGCACATGGGCTTTGCCCTGATGGGCCTGGCCGCGGGCACGGTGGCCGGCGTGCAGGCGATGCTGATCTACATGGTGATCTACGTCACCATGAACGTCGGCACCTTCGCCTTCATCCTGTCGATGGAGCGCGACGGCCAGCCGGTGACCGACATCGACAGCCTGCGCCAGTTCTCGAAAACCGAGCCGCTCAAGGCGCTGGCGGTTCTGGTGCTGATGTTCTCGCTGGCCGGGGTGCCGCCGCTGGTGAGCTTCTTCGGCAAGTTCTACGTGCTGACCGCGGCGGTGGATGCCGGGCTGGCGTGGCTGGCCATCGCCGGGGTGATCGCCTCGGTGATCGGCGCCTTCTACTACCTGCGCATCGTCTACTTCATGTATTTCGGCGACGAGGGCGAGGGCGTGCAAAGCGCCATGTCGCCGGTGGCCTGGGTCTGCCTGATGGCCTCGGCCGGGATCATGGTGCTGGGCGTGATCAACCTCTTCGGGGTCGGCGGCGCGGCGATGGCGGCGGCGAGCGCCCTTGTCAACTGACTGGCCCGAGGGTTACGGCCGGCAGGTGCTGGCCGAGACCGACAGCACCAACGCCGAGGCCGCGCGCCAGGCCCCGAATCTCGCCGGGCCGACCTGGATCCTGGCCCTGCGCCAGAGTGCGGGCCGGGGCCGGCGCGGCAGGCCCTGGGCCGATCCGCCGGGCAATTTCGCCGCCACTCTGGTGATGCGCCCGGCCGAGGCGCCGGCGCTGGTGGCGCTGCGCTCCTTCGTGGCCTCGCTGGCGCTGTTCGAGGCCCTGACCGCTGTCACCGGCCGGGCCGAGGCCTTCGCGCTGAAATGGCCCAATGACGTGCTGCTCAACGGCGGCAAGGTGGCGGGCATCCTGCTTGAGGGCCTCGGCGGGGCCGGGGGGCGGATGACGCATCTGGCCATCGGCATCGGCGTGAACCTGAAATCGGCGCCCGCCCCGCACGAGCTGGAAGAGGGCGCCCTGCGGCCGGTCTCGCTGCTTTCCGAGGCCGGGGTTGCGGTGATGGCGGAGGAATTTCTGGACATCCTCGCCCCGGCCTACGCCCGCTGGGAGAGCCGGTTCACCACCTACGGCTTCGCCCCGGTGCGCGAGGCGTGGCTGGCGCGCGCCGCCCGTCTGGGCGAGGCGATCACCGCCCGTAGCGGAGCCGAGAGCGTCACCGGCATCTTCGAGACGGTGGACGCCGCCGGCAACCTCGTCCTATCAACACCGAAGGGCCGCCGGGTCATCGCGGCGGCGGATGTGTTCTTCTGAAGGAGGGCGTCATGCTCCTCTGCATCGATTGCGGCAATACCAACACGGTCTTTTCCATCTGGGACGGAGAGAAGTTCCTGGCCACATGGCGCACCTCCACCGAGTGGCAGCGCACCGCCGACCAGTATTTCGTCTGGCTCAACACGTTGATGACGGCGCAGAAGCTGGACGTGAAGATCGACTCGGTGATCATCTCCTCCACCGTGCCGCGGGTGGTGTTCAACCTGCGCGTCCTGTGCGATCGCTACTTCGGCTGCCGCCCGCTGGTGGTGGGCAAGCCCGATTGCCTGCTGCCGGTCAATCCGCGGGTGGACGAGGGCACCCAGGTGGGGCCGGACCGGCTGGTGAACACCGCCGGCGCCTTCGACCGGCACGGCGGCGATCTGATCCTTGTCGATTTCGGCACCGCCACCACCTTCGACGTGGTGGCCATCGACGGGGCCTATGTGGGCGGGGTGATCGCGCCGGGGGTGAACCTCAGCCTCGAGGCCCTGCATCACGCCGCCGCTGCGCTGCCGGACGTGGACATCACCCGCCCGCCGCAGGTGATCGGCACCAATACGGTGGCCTGCATGCAATCGGGGGTCTACTGGGGTTACATCGGGCTGGTGCGTGTCATATGTGAGCAGATCAAGGCCGAGTACGACCGCCCGATGAAGATCATCGGCACGGGGGGGCTGGCGCCGCTGTTTGCCCAGGGCGAGGCCCTGTTCGACTGCATAGAAGACGACCTGACGATGCACGGGCTGACCGTGATCCACCGTTACAACAAGGAAAACGGAAACCCATGAGCAAGAACCGCCTGATCTACCTTCCCCTGGGAGGCGCCGGGGAAATCGGCATGAACTGCTATGTCTACGGCTACGGGCCGAAGGGCAGGGAGCGGTTCATCATCGTCGATCTGGGGGTGACCTTCCCCGACATGGGCTACACCCCCGGGGTGGATCTGATCCTGCCCGACATCGAGTGGATCGAAGAACGCCGCGAGCGGCTCGAGGGCATCTTCATCACCCATGCGCACGAAGATCACGTGGGCGCGGTGGGGCACCTGTGGCCGCGCCTCAAGGCGCCGGTTCATGCGCGCGCCTTCACCGCCCATATCGCGCGGCTGAAGTTCGAGGAACGCGGCCACGACGAGTTGCAGATCAGGACGGCCCCGGCCTTCCCCGAGATGGTCGAGGCCGGGCCCTTCAAGGTGGGTTTCGTGCCGGTCTCGCATTCCATTCCCGAAAGCTCGGCCCTGGTCATCGAAACGCCGGCCGGGCGGATCGTCCATTCCGGGGACTTCAAGCTCGACCGCACCCCCGGTGTCGGCGAGCCCTTCGACCCGGATCTCTGGGCCGAGGTGGTCGCCCCCGGCGTGCGCGCCCTGGTGTGCGATTCCACCAACGTCTTTTCACCCCGCCCGGGCCGCTCCGAGAAAAGCGTGCGCCCCGCGATAGAGAAGCTGGTGGCCGGCGCCAGCGGCATGGTGGCGGCCACCACATTCGCCTCCAACATCGCCCGTGTGCGCACCCTGGCCGAGGCCGGGCACAAGGCCGGGCGCTCGGTGGTTCTTCTGGGCCGGGCCATGCGGCGGATGATCACCGCCGCGGTGGAAACCGGCATCCTGCACGATTTCCCCAAGGTCATCAGCCCCGAAGAGGCCGCCCAGATGCCGCGCGAAAAGGTGATGCTGCTGTCCACCGGCTCTCAGGGCGAGCACCGCGCCGCCACCGCGGCGCTGGCGCGCGGCAAGTACATGGGCCTGTCGATGCAGGAGGGCGACCTGTTCCTGTTTTCCTCCAAGACAATCCCCGGCAACGAGGTTTCGGTGGCCCGCATCGTCAACCAGTTTTCCGAGATGGGGGTCGAGGTGGTGGATGACGAGGACGGCCGCTATCACGTGTCGGGTCATGCCAACCGCCCCGATCTGGCCGAGTTCCACCGCATCGTCGCGCCGCAATTCCTGATTCCGATGCATGGCGAGCACCGCCACCTGCGCGCCCATGTGGCGCTGGGCGAAGAGTGCGGCATTGCCGGCATCATCGCCCCCAACGGCGCCATGGTGGAGCTCACGGGCAAGGCCCCGCGCATCGTCGAGCATGTGGAAACCGGGCGCACCTATGTGGACGGGCATGTCCAGATCGGCGCGCTGGACGGGGTGGTGCGCGAACGGCTGCGCATGGCCCAGAACGGGCATGTTCTGGTGACCCTGATCCTCGAGGACGACGAGCCCCTCGGCGAGGCCTGGTGCGAGATCATGGGGCTGGCGGAGACGGGTATCTCGCGCAGCCCCGTGGCGGAGGTGCTGGAAGGGGACGTGACGCAATTCCTGATGCGGGCCGGGCGCAAGACGCTGGCCGACGACGAGCGCCTGGAAGAGGAGATCCGCAAGATCGTGCGGCGCACGTCCCAAGAAGAACTGGGCAAGAAGCCCGAGGTCACGGTGGTGATCAGCCGTCTGAGCTGATCTGCGCGCGCGGCCCCTGCGGGGGCCGCGAAGGCCGGTTGCCCGGAAGGGTCAGCCGGCGCGGCGCTCGTCGAAGCTCTTGGCGATGAAGCCGGGCAGGTGATCGCCCATGCCGACGACCTTGTCGTCGCCCTTGCTCTTGCGCCCCTTGCCCGAGCGGCCGCCGCGCGCGGGCCTGGCGTCCTTTTCGTCTTCCTTCGGCGCCTCGGCCGGTTCGGCTTCGGCGGCGGGGGGATGCTCTGCCTCGGCCGGCCCGGCCTTGCGGGGCTTTTCCTCCCCGGCGGTTCCGACGGTGCCGGTCTTCGCTTCGTCCCGGCGCCTGCCGCGCCCGCTGCGGCTGCGCCTGCGCCGGGGCTTTTCTTCCTTTCGCTCTTCCCGGGCCTCGGCCGGTGCTTCGGGGGGTTCGGCCTCGCCGGCAAGCGGGTTCTCGCCGCGGGGAATTTCCTTGCCGATCAGCCGCTCGATGGCGTCGAGGTTCTTCTCGTCGCGCGGCTCGCAGATCATGATCGCCTTGCCCTCGCGTCCGGCGCGCCCGGTGCGGCCGATGCGGTGCACGTAGTCTTCCGCATGGCTGGGCACGTCGAAGTTGAACACGTGGCTGACCGAGGGCACGTCGAGGCCGCGCGCGGCGACATCGGACGCCACCAGGAAGCGCAAGTTGCCTTCGCGGAAATCCTCCAGCGTGCGGGTGCGCTGCGACTGGTCCAGATCGCCATGGATCGGGGCCGCGTCATAGCCGTGTTTCTTCAGCGATTTCGCGACGATATCCACATCCGTCTTGCGGTTGCAGAAGATGATCGCGTTGGTGCACTTCTCGCCCTCGGCGTCGATCAGGGCGCGCAGCAGGCGGCGCTTTTCGCTGGCGGCCCGGTCCTTGCGCGAGGGGCGGAACATCACCACCATCTGTTCGATGTTTTCCGCCGCCGTGGCCTGGCGCGCCACCTCGATGCGGGCCGGGGCCGACAGGAAGGTGTTGGTGATGCGCTCGATCTCGGGGGCCATGGTGGCCGAGAAGAACAGCGTCTGGCGGGTGAAGGGGGTGAGGCTGAAGATGCGCTCGATATCGGGTATGAAGCCCATGTCGAGCATCCGGTCGGCCTCGTCCACCACCATGATCTGCACGCCCGTCAGCAGGAGCTTGCCGCGCTCGAAATGGTCGAGCAGCCGGCCCGGCGTGGCGATCAGCACATCGACGCCGCGGTCGATCAGCTTGTCCTGTTCCTTGAAGGAAACGCCGCCGATCAGCAGCGCCTTGGTGAGCTTCATGTATTTGGCGTAGGCGTCGAAGTTTTCGGCCACCTGGGCGGCAAGCTCGCGCGTCGGGCACAGCACCAGCGAGCGCGGCATCCGCGCCCGCGCCCGGCCCTTGGCCAGCAGCGTGATCATCGGCAGGACGAAACTTGCCGTCTTGCCGGTGCCGGTCTGGGCGATGCCCAGCACGTCGCGCCCCTCCAGCGCCGGCGGAATGGCGCCGGCCTGGATCGGCGTGGGTGTTTCGTAGCCTGCTTCGGCAACGGCCTTGAGGACCTTCGGGTCCAGGTTCAGATCAGAGAATTGAGTCATTTAAGTCCGTGTTCTTACGGACACTTCATGGCCCGCAACGTCGTTTGAGGCGATGGCCCGAATGGCCTCCTTGCCTGCAAGTGCCTCACAATATGGTGTCCCTATAGAATATCTCGCGCGGGGTCAATGTGGCATGGCCGGCGTTGTATCAATGCGGCCACAGCGGGGCTGATTGTCCCGATTCCGGAAACGCCCTGCCTTCCTGAACTACACCTGCATCTCCTTGACTGCCGAGAGGGTCAGCTCCGGATAGTCGCGTTCTATCCGGTCGATGTCCCATTGCAGCCGGGTGAGATAGACCAGATCGCCGTCATTGTCGTAGCCGACGTGGCCCTTGTTGGCGTTCACGAAGGCATCCACCACATCCTTCGGGCCGGTGATCCAGCGTGCCGAGGTGAACTGCGAGGGCTCGAATCGCACCGGCAGGCCGTATTCCAGCTCGATCCGGCTGGCCAGCACGTCGAACTGCAGCGCCCCAACCACGCCGACGATGAATCCTGATCCGATCATCGGCTTGAACACCTTGGCCGCGCCTTCTTCGGCAAACTGCATCAGCGCCTTTTCCAGGTGCTTGGCCTTCATCGGATCGCCCGCGCGCACGCCTTGCAGAAGCTCTGGCGCGAAGGAGGGGATGCCGGTAACCCGCAGCATCTCGCCCTCGGTCAGCGTATCGCCGATGCGCAGCTGCCCATGGTTGGGGATGCCGATGATGTCGCCGGCCCAGGCCTCTTCGGTCAGTTCGCGGTCGGCGGCCAGGAACATCACCGGGTTGGAGACCGCCATCGGTTTCTTCGTGCGCACATGCATCAGCTTCATGCCGCGCCGGAAGTGCCCCGAGGCCAGGCGCAGAAAGGCCACCCGGTCGCGGTGCTTGGGGTCCATGTTCGCCTGCACCTTGAAGACGAAGCCGGAAACCTTTGTCTCGTCAGGGGAAATCTGCCGCGGCTCGGCCTTCTGCGGCTGCGGCGGCGGGCCGAATTCGGCAATGCCGCGCATCAGTTCCTGCACCCCGAAGGAGTTGATCGCCGAGCCGAACCAGATCGGGGTGAGGGTGCCGTCGAGGAAGGCCTGCCGGTCGAAGGCGGGCAGAAGCTCGCGCGCCATCTCCACCTCTTCGAGGAATGTTTCCAGCAGATGCGCGGGCACGTGCTCGGCCAGGCGCGGGTCGTCAAGGCCGTTGATCTCGATGCTCTTGGCCACCACGTTGCGCTCGGCCCGGTCCATCAGCTCCAGCCGGTCGCGCATGAGGTCGTAGCAGCCGATGAACTCGGCGCCGGAGCCGATCGGCCAGCTGGCCGGGGTGACGTCGATGGCCAGGCTTTCCTGGATCTCGTCGATGATCTCGAATGTGTCGCGCGCCTCGCGGTCCATCTTGTTGCAGAACGTCAGGATCGGCAGGTCGCGCAGCCGGCAGACCTCGAACAGCTTGCGGGTCTGGCTCTCCACCCCCTTGGCGCCGTCGATCACCATCACCGCCGCATCCACCGCGGTGAGCGTGCGGTAGGTGTCCTCGGAGAAGTCGCTGTGGCCGGGGGTGTCCACGAGGTTGAAGCGCCACTCGCGGAAATCGAAGCTCATGGCCGAGGCGGAAACCGAGATGCCGCGGTCCTGCTCCATCTTCATGAAGTCGCTACGCGTGCGCCGCGCCTCGCCCTTGGCGCGCACCTGGCCGGCCATCTGGATCGCGCCGCCGTAAAGCAGGAACTTCTCGGTCAGGGTCGTCTTGCCCGCATCGGGGTGCGAGATGATGGCGAAGGTCCTGCGGCGGGCGATCTCGGCGGGCAGGTCAGGCATGTTGTCATTTCGCTGGAGCATGGCGGGGGATATAGGGCAGCGCCGACCGGGGCGCAATCTGGAAGGGTTTACCGGATGTTCAGCATGTTCCCGGATGCTCGGGGCATGATGGCGCTCATAGGGCATGTTCTGCGGTGGCGGCCGCTGCCGCTGCTGGTGGCGGTGTTCCTGGCCGGCTGCAGCGATTCGGCGCAGGAGGGCGCGGTGGAAACCTCGCCGCCGGCCGGCTATGCCGCCTATGAGGCGCAGATCGCCGCGCTCCAGGCCGCCTGGGGCGGGGTGGCGGTGACGGATCCGGCAACCCTGCCGCTTTCGGGCAGCGCCCGCTACGATGGCGTGCTGCGCCTCGACAGCGAAACCGCGGCGGGCAACGTGCTGCTCGACGGCGCCTTGGTGCTGGATGTGGCCTTCGCCAGCGACAGCCTGTCGGGCAGCGCGGGCGGTTTCATCAGCCAGGGAGAGGTGCCCTATGACGGCACCCTGACCATCGCCAACGGGGTGATCGACAGGCAGGCGGACACCTCCGTGGGCTACACCTTCCTGGCCGATCTGACCGGCGCGCTCACCGGCGAGGGCGAGACGCTGAACTATGCCATCACCCTCAACGGCGATTTCCTGGGCCTTCAGGCGGGCGCCGTGGCCGGGGTGCTGCAGGGGCAGGTGGTGCATGCCGCGGGCAGCGGCCTGGTGCTGGGCGATTTCCTGGCCGCGCAGTAGGCCGGTGGCGCCAGTCGTTTGTGCCCGGCTTTCGGCAAGGGCGGGCCAGCGCCGGGGCCGGTGGCCGGCTTTGGGCCGATCGCCGGTTGCGGGGGCAACGGGTGGGGCCTGCCGCGGGGCGGCGCCTACCGCCCCTGGCCTTCGGAGGCGCGCCGCAGAAGGGCCGCGGCCTGGGCCCGGGGCAGGGCCTCTTCGGGCAGGTCGTTGCGGCGGGCGCCCTGCAGGCGGGCGGGGCGCAGCCTGTCGCGCAGCTCGCGCGGCAGCCGTGGCGTCAGGCGCGGGTCGGCCAGCATGCTTTCGGCGGCGATCCCCTCCACATAGATGATCTCGTGGCGGTCGAAGAGCAGCTGGAAATAGTCGATGAAGCCGCCGGGCCTTTGCACCACGTTCTCGCCGTCCACCAGCTGCCCGGCCCGCACCGTGAT
>WFPZ01000004.1 GCA_015487335.1 Paracoccaceae bacterium | reverse complement strand
GTCCTTCGTCACTGTCGCCGGCGCTCCGGCACCCGTTACGGGCGCCGGCCGGTGAATCTGCCTTGCCTGCCATCGCCCGGGCCCCTACGCCTTGCCCGAGCGGCCGGTGATGTCGTCCTTGAAGGCGATGATCCACAACAGGATCAGCGCCCCGATCGGGACAAGGGCCAGCAACGCCACCCAGGCCGGGATGCCCGAACGCGGCAGCAGCCGCCAGAACGGGATCACCAGCAGGGCTCCCATGATCAGAAACCACAGCATTCCGCCACCATAGCCCATCAGTCCGCCTCCCCGTTCCTTTCATCCCCCGGCAGGATGTATTTCGCGCCCTCCCAGGGGCTCATGAAATCGAACTGCCGGTATTCCTGAACCAGGCTGACGGGTTCGTAGACGACACGCTTGGCCGCCTCGTCATAGCGCACTTCCGTATAGCCGGTGGTGGGGAAGTCCTTGCGCAGCGGATGCCCGCGGAAGCCGTAATCGGTGAGAATGCGCCGCAGGTCCGGATGGCCGGAGAACACGATCCCGAACATGTCGAAGACCTCGCGCTCGAACCAGCCGGCCGAAGGGTGCAGACCGGTGATCGAGGGCACCATCTCGTCCTCCCGCACCGCGAGCTTAACCCGGATGCGGTGGTTCTGATACATCGACAGGAAATGATAGACCACGTCGAAGCGGGCCTCGCGTCCGGGGTAGTCGACGGCGGTGATGTCCACCAGGGTCGAGAACTGGCACGAGCGGTCGTTGCGCAAAAACTCCACGAAGGGCTCCAGCGAACTGGGCGTCACGGTGACGGTCAGCTCTCCATGCGCCACCTCCCAGCCCAGCACGCAGTCGGGGCGCGATGCCTCGATATGGGCGCCCAGTTCCTTCATCGCTTCACTCATGGGCCCTACCTCACGATGGTGCCGGTGCGGCGGATCTTGCGCTGCAGCTGCAGCAGGCCGTAAAGCAGCGCCTCGGCCGTCGGCGGACAGCCCGGCACGTAGATGTCCACCGGCACGATCCGGTCGCAGCCGCGCACCACCGAATAGCTGTAATGATAATAGCCGCCGCCATTGGCGCAGGAGCCCATCGAGAGCACGTAGCGCGGCTCGGGCATCTGGTCGTAGACCTTGCGCAGGGCGGGGGCCATCTTGTTGGTAAGCGTGCCGGCCACGATCATCAGGTCCGACTGGCGCGGGCTGGCACGCGGCGCGGTGCCGAAACGCTCCAGGTCATAGCGCGGCATGGAGGCATGCATCATCTCCACCGCGCAGCAGGCCAGACCGAAGGTCATCCAGTGCAGGCTGCCGGTGCGCGCCCAGTTGATGATGTCCTCGGTGGAGGTCAGCAGGAAGCCCTTGTCCTGCAGTTCGCGGTTCAGCGCCTGCGTGGCGACCTCGCGGTCGGGGCCCGCGGCATTGGCGGCGGTACTCAGTCCCATTCCAGCGCCCCCTTCTTCCATTCATAGGCGAAGCCCACGGTGAGGACCGCGAGAAACACCATCATCGACCAGAAGCCAACCGGCCCCACATCCTTGAAGGCCACCGCCCAGGGAAAGAGGAAGGCGATTTCCAGGTCAAAGATGATGAACAGGATCGCCACCAGATAGAACCGGGCGTCGAACTTCATCCGCGCGTCGTCGAAGGCGTTGAAGCCGCATTCGTAGGCGCTCAGCTTTTCCGGATCGGGATTGCGGACCGCCAGAACCACGGCGGCGAGAATCAGCACCACGCCCAGCGCGGTGGCGATCCCGAGGAAAATGACGATTGGCAGGTATTCCCGAAGCAGCTCTTCCACGTGTGCTCCTTTCAAAGGCCATTGCCCGCGGCGCGGGCTCGCAAGGGGTTTATCCCTGCCCCCCGTCAGGGTCAACCGAACCGGTGGCGTCAATCACGGCATCGGCCGCAAGAATATGCAAAAGCATACCACGGCACACCCTGTGAGGATAAGCCTTTTCTCGCCGGCTCAACCGTTCCGCTTTTCCGCCCATGACGGCGCGCGCCGGTCGAAGAAGGCGGCGATTCCCTCGGCGGCCTCGGGCGATTCCCAGCGCCGCACCAGCGCCTCGATGGTCTCGGCGATCACCGCCTCGTCGATTCGCGGCCCCAGCCGGCGGGCCAGGGCCTTGGCCTCGGCCACCGCGCCGGGGGCGCAGTTCAGATAGGGCGCCACCTCCGCTTCCACCGCCGCATCCAGCTCTTCGGCCGGCACGGCGCGGGCGATCAGGCCCAGCCGCTCGGCCTCGGCCGCATCGAAGACGCGGGCCGACATGAACACCCTCCGGGCCATGGCCTCGCCCAGGCGGGCCAGCACGTAAGGGCCGATGGTGGCCGGTATCAGCCCCAGGCGGGTTTCCGTCAGGCCGAAACGGGCGGTATCGGCGGCAAGCGCCACGTCGCACACGCAGGCCAGCCCGACCCCACCGCCGAACGCATTGCCCTGCAGCCGGCCGATCAGGGGTTTGGGCATCTCGTTCAGGGCCTTGAGCATCATCGCCAGCCGCGTCGCCCCGGCCGCCCGGGCGGCGGCATTGGCGGCCATCTGCTCGCGCATCCAGCCCAGATCGCCGCCCGCACAGAAGCTGCGCCCGGCGCCGGTGAGCACCACCACCCGAACCGCCGGATCCCTGCCCAGGCGGCGCGCCGCCTCGGCCAGCTCGTCGATCATCCGCTCCGACATGGCGTTGTGCTTGTCGGGGCGCTCCAGCCTCAGCGTCGCCACGCCGCGCAGATCGGTCTCGACACGAATGGTGCTGCTCATCCTTTCTCCGCCTTCATCGGCATCCCTTCACTGCTCAGTCGCCCGCGCGCATCTGCCGGGCCATCACGGCCGCATCCTCTATCGCCGCCTCGTCCAGCCCGGTCTCGAACCCTTCCTCGCGCAGCAGCGCCGCCACCGCGCCGGTGGCCACGTTGCCCGCCGCCCCGGGGGCGTAGGGGCAGCCGCCAAGCCCGCCCACGGCGGCGTCGAACACCCGCACCCCAAGCTCCAGCGAGGCGCGGATGTTGTCCAGCGCCCGCCCCGCGGTGTCATGGTAGTGACCGGCCAGATTGGCAGCCGGAATCTCGTCCAGAACCGCCTCGAGCATGGCGCGGATGGTCTCGGGGCGGCCCTGCCCGATGGTATCACCCAGAGAGATCTCGTAACAGCCCATCTCGAACAGCGCCCGCGCCACCCGCGCCACCTCCCCAGGGGGCACCGGGCCGTCATAGGGGCAATCCGTCACGCAAGAGACGTAGCCGCGGACTTTCACGTTTCTTTCCCTTGCGGCTTCCACAACGGGCTTGAACCGCTCAAGGCTTTCGGAAATCGAACAATTGATGTTCGCCCGGCTGAAAGCCTCCGAGGCCGATCCGAAGATCGCAACCTCATCGGCACGGGCCGCCATGGCGCGCTCGAATCCGCGCATGTTCGGGGTCAGCGCCGCATAGGACACCCCCTCAGCGCGGGTGATCCCGGCCAGAACCTCGGCGCTGTCGGCCATTTGCGGCACCCATCTGGGGCTGACGAAACTGGCCACCTCGATGCGGCGGAAACCGGCCTTCGAGAGCGCATCGACAAGGGCGATCTTGCGTGCCGTCGGAATGACACGCCTTTCGTTCTGCAACCCGTCGCGCGGGCCGACCTCGAAGATTTCCGCCCGCTCAGGCATCAGGCACCTCGTAGAAGGTTCGGGTATAGATTTCCGGCTCGCCGTCCTCGGCCATCGCGGCCTTGAAAGCCGGCCGTGCCATCAGCCGTTCGAGGTAGGATTTCACGTTGGGCAGCACCTCGAGCGGCACGAAACGGCGTGCGGTCAGCACCCCGTAGCCCACGTTGGTATCCACCGCCGAAAAGCCGCTGGGCAGCAGGTATTCATGCTGCGCCACCGCCCGCTCCACCACCTCGAGCACCTTCTCCAGCCGCCGCGCCTCGAGCTTCATGATCACCGGCGAGCGCATGTGATCCTCGTAAAGCACGATGTGCTGCTGGGTCAGCGCCGCGAGATGCTGGCCGATGGTCTCGGCGAAATGCAACCATTCCAGCCAGTCGGCGCGCTCGGCATCGCCCGGCGGGCGATAAAGCGTGCTGGGACGGGTTTCGCACAGGTATTCGGTGATCGCCCCGGATTCGAACAGCACCCGGCCGTCGATCTCCAGCGCCGGCACCCGGCCGGCCGGGGAAAGAGCCAGAAATTCCTCCGATCTCAATTCGTTGCTGAAGAAGGAGCGGTGGACGACCTCGAACTCCAGCCCCATCTCCTTCATCAGCCACAGCGTGCGGAAAGAGCGCGCCTGGGCGCAATGATGCAGACGGATCATTCCTCCTCCTCCAGCACGATCATGACGGCCCCGGCCTCGATCTGGCTGCCCTCGGCCACCAGCACCTCGCCGATCCGGCCGTCGCGCGGCGCGCCAAGCGTGTGCTCCATCTTCATCGCCTCGAGAATCACCAGCCGCTGCCCGGCACGCACCCGTTGCCCCGGTTCGACGAACACCGCCCTGACCAGCCCCGGCATCGGCGCCTCGATCATATTGCCCCCCGCGGCCGCGGCCGCCCCGCGTTCCAGCGGATCGACGATCTCGAACTCCCAGCCCTGACCGGCAAAGACGGCCACCCGGCGGCCAAGCACCACCGCGCGTGCCTTCTTGCGCCGCCCCTCCGCCTGCCAGCCGCCCTTGGCCCAGATCAGATCCACCTCTCCGCCGGCCAGTTCGACACGCGCGCGCATCGGCGCGGGAAAGGTCAGAACCGCTTCCACGGGCTCGTCCTCATGGAGCAGGACGAGGCGGCGGCGCAGAGGCGACCAGAGCGCAAATCCTGTCTGCGGAGCGGGCGCCTCGTACAGCCCCGCAGCGGCCAGGGCCGCAAGCGCGCAGACCTCCGGCGGTGGCGCAGGTTGCTGCGAGAGATCGTCGAGAAACCGGCCGATCAGGCCGGTATCCACATCGCCCCGCGCGAAGTCCGGATTTTCCGCCAGTTTCCTCAGAAATGTCAGGTTTGTGATGGTTCCGGCCACTTCGGTTTCGGAAATTGCCTTCTGAAGCCGCAAAAGTGCAATTTCACGTGTGGGCCCATGAACGATGATCTTGGCGATCATCGGGTCATAGAAGGGAGAGATCTCGTCTCCGGCGCGCACCCCCGTATCGGCGCGCACCCACTCGGGGAAGCGCAGGTGCGACAGCCGCCCCGTAGCCGGCAGAAACCCCTTGGGCACGTCCTCGGCATAGAGCCGCGCCTCGAAGGCATGGCCGTCGAGGCGCAGATCGTCCTGCCTCAGCGGCAGCGGCTCGCCCGCCGCCACCCGCAGCTGCCACTCCACCAGATCGACGCCGGTTACCGCCTCGGTCACCGGGTGCTCCACCTGCAGGCGGGTGTTCATCTCCATGAACCAGAAGCGGTCGGGCCGCAGCCCCTCGGAGGCGTCGACGATGAACTCCACCGTCCCGGCGCCGCGATAGCCGATGGCGCGCGCCGCGCGCACCGCCGCCTCGCCCATGGCGGCGCGCATCTCCGCACTCATGCCCGGGGCCGGAGCCTCTTCGATCACCTTCTGATGGCGGCGCTGCAAGGAACAGTCGCGCTCGAAAAGATGCACCGCGTTCTCGCCGTCGCCGAAAACCTGGATCTCCAGATGCCTCGGTTTTTCGATGAATTTCTCGATCAGCACCGCGTCATTGCCGAAAGCGCCCCGCGCCTCGGCGCGCGCCCCTTCCAGAGCCTCGGGAAAATCGGCCGGATCCTCCACCAGCCGCATCCCCTTGCCGCCGCCGCCAGCCACCGCCTTGATGAGCACCGGATAGCCGATGGCATCGGCCGCCCCGGCCAGGTGCTCGGGGTCCTGGTTTTCCCCGTGGTAGCCGGGCACAACCGGCACGCCGGCCCGCTCCATCAGCGCCTTGGCGGCATCCTTGAGCCCCATGGCCCGGATGGCCTGCGCCGAGGGGCCGATGAAAACCACGCCGGCCGCCTCGCAGGCCTCCACGAATTCGGCATTCTCGGAGAGAAACCCGTAGCCGGGGTGAACGGCCTGCGCCCCGGTCCGGCGCGCCGCATCCAAAATGGCCTCCATGTTCAGATAGCTTTCGGCCGGGGCGGCGGCACCGATATGCACCGCCTCGTCGGCCATCGCCACGTGGCGTGCCTCGCGGTCGGCATCGGAATACACCGCCACGGTGCGCACGCCCAGCCGGCGGGCGGTGTCGATCACCCGGCAGGCAATCTCGCCGCGGTTGGCTATGAGGATCTTCCCGAACATGGCTCCGCCCTTCATCTTGCCAGAAATACTCCCGCCGGAGGCATGAAATCACATCCTGAACAGGCCAAAGCGCGTCTCCCCGATCGGTGCGTTGAGGGCCGCGCGCAACGAAAGCGCGAGCACATCGCGGCTCTTGCGCGGATCGATGATGCCGTCGTCCCACAGCCGCGCCGAAGCATAGAGCGGGTGGGACTGGCGCTCGAACATCTCGATGGTGGGGCGCTTGAACTCGGCCTCCTCCTCGGCCGACCAGCTGCCCCCCGACCGCTCGATGGCATCCCGTTTCACGGTGGCGAGCACCCCCGCGGCCTGCTCGCCGCCCATCACGGAGATGCGCGAATTGGGCCATGTCCACAGGAAGCGGGGCGAATAGGCGCGCCCGGCCATGCCGTAGTTGCCGGCCCCGAAGGAGCCGCCGATGATCATGGTGATCTTCGGCACCGCGGTGGTGGCCACGGCGGTGACCATCTTGGCGCCGTGGCGCGCGATCCCTTCGTTCTCGTATTTTCGGCCGACCATGAAGCCGGTGATATTCTGCAGGAAAACCAGGGGGATGCGCCTCTGGCTGCACAGCTCGACGAAATGCGCCCCCTTCTGGGCGCTTTCCGAGAACAGCACTCCGTTGTTGGCGACGATCCCCACCGGGCAGCCCTGCACATGGGCGAAACCCGTCACCAGGGTTTCGCCGAAGCGGGCCTTGAACTCGTCAAAGCGCGAGCCGTCCACGAGGCGGGCGATCACCTCGCGGATATCGTAGGGCGTGCGCAGATCTGCCGGCACCAAGTCCAGAAGCTCCTCCGGGTCATGGGCCGGATCCTCGGGGCTTTGCCACTGCACGCTGTCGGGGCGGACGCGGTTGAGGCCGGCCACCGCCTGGCGGGCCAGGGCAAGCGCATGGGCGTCGTCCTCGGCCAGGTAGTCGGCCACGCCGGACAGGCGCGTGTGCACGTCGCCGCCGCCCAGATCCTCGGCCGAAACCACCTCGCCGGTGGCCGCCTTCACGAGCGGCGGGCCGGCAAGAAAGATGGTGCCCTGCTCCTTCACGATGATCGAGACATCCGACATCGCCGGCACATAGGCCCCGCCGGCGGTGCAGGAGCCCATCACCACGGCGATCTGGGCGATGCCGCGGGCCGACATGTTGGCCTGGTTGTAGAAGATGCGGCCGAAATGGTCGCGGTCGGGAAAGACCTCGTCCTGGTTGGGCAGGTTGGCGCCGCCCGAATCCACCAGGTAGATGCAGGGCAGATGGCACTGCTCGGCGATCTCCTGGGCGCGCAGGTGCTTCTTGACGGTCATCGGATAGTAGGTGCCGCCCTTAACGGTGGCATCATTGGCCACGACCATCACCTCGCGGCCATGCACCTGGCCCACCCCGGCGATCAGCCCCGCGCCGGGGGCCGCGTCATCGTACATGCCATGGGCGGCGGTGGCGCCGATCTCGAGGAAGGGCGAGCCCGGATCGAGCAGGTTGGCCACCCGCTCGCGCGGCAGCATCTTGCCGCGCGAGAGGTGGCGGGCGCGGGCCTTCTCGCCGCCGCCGGCAGCGGCGCGTTCGGCAGCGGCGCGGACCAGCTCCAGCGCCTGCAGATGGGCGGCGCGGTTGGCCTCGGCCTGTTCGCTGCCGGGCACGAAGCGCGAGACGATCCGGCTCACCCCATCGCTCCCATCAGTTCGCGCCCGATCAGCATGCGGCGGATCTCCGAGGTGCCGGCGCCGATCTCCATCAGCTTGGCGTCGCGGAACAGCCGGCTGACGGTGCTTTCGTTCATGAACCCCGCCCCCCCGAAGGCCTGCACCGCCTGATGGGCCTGTTTCATCGCCTGCTCCGAGGCATAGAGCACGCAGGCCGCCGCATCCTGGCGGGTAACCTCGCCGCGGTCGCAGGCGCGCGCCACCTCGTAGACATAGGCACGCGCCGAGTTCATCGCCGTGTACATGTCGGCGATCTTGCCCTGCATGAGCTGGAAATTCCCGATCGGCTGGCCGAACTGGCGGCGCTCGGCCACATAGGGCATGACCTCGTCGAGGCAGGCGGCCATGAGGCCGGGGCCGATCCCCGCCAGCACCACGCGCTCATAGTCCAGCCCGCTCATCAGCACGGCCACGCCGCGGCCCTCCTCGCCAAGAACGTTCTCGAAAGGCACCTCGACATCCTCGAAGATCAGCTCGGCGGTGTTGGAGCCCCGCATGCCCAGCTTGTCGAAATGGGGGCCGGCGGAAAAGCCCTTCATCGTCCGCTCCACGATGAAAGCGGTGATGCCGCGGCTGCCGGCCTGCGGATCGGTCTTGGCATAGACCACCAGGGTGTCGGCATCGGGGCCGTTGGTGATCCAGTACTTGGTGCCGTTGAGCACGTAGTAGCCGTTGCGCTTCTCGGCGCGCAGCTTCATCGACACCACGTCCGAGCCTGCGCCCGCCTCGCTCATGGCCAGCGCGCCCACGTGCTCGCCGCTTACCAGTTTCGGCAGGTAGCGGCGTTTCTGCTCTTCGGTGCCGTTGAGGCGGATCTGGTTTACGCACAGGTTGGAATGCGCCCCGTAGGAAAGCGAAACGCTGGCCGAGGCGCGGGCGATTTCCTCCACCGCCACCACATGCGCCAGATAGCCCATGCCGGCGCCTCCGTATTCCTCGGGCACGGTGATGCCCAGCAGGCCAAGCTCACCCAGCTCGCGCCACAGCCCGGCGGGAAATTCGTTGCTTCTGTCGATCTCCGCCGCGATCGGCCTGATCCGCTCCTGCGCGAAACGGTGAACCATCTCGCGCAGCGCATTGATTTCCTCCCCCAGATCGAAACGCATGGAAGCGGTAAACATCGGCGGCTCCGGAATTTTATTGAACAGACGTTCAATAACTATAGCCGAACCCCAAATATCGTCAATCGGCATTGCATGTCCGCCAAAGGGGGCTATCACTGCGTGGCTCGTTGTGCAAACCGTGAAAGGGCATCCATGCGGCCGCGAAACAGAAGGGACAGGGGCCACCCGCTCGGCCTGACGGAACTGATCGCCATCGCCGTGGGCGGCATGATCGGCGGCGGCATCTTCACGGTGCTGGGCATCTCGGTTGCGCTGGTGGGCGCCTGGGCGCCGCTGGCCATCGGCATCGGCGGCGCGGTGGCTGCGCTGGCGGCCTATTCCTATGTGCAGCTGGGCAAGTATTTCATGGACGAAGGCGCCACCTACTCGTTCTTCAGGCGCAGCTTTCCCGGCATGCCCCGGGCCGCCTCGGCAGTGGGCTGGTGGACGATCTTCGGCTACATCTCGACACTGGCGCTCTATGCCTACACGTTTTCCTCCTATGCGCTGAGCGCCACCGACTGGGCCTCCAGCGAATGGGCGCGCAAGGCCGTCGCCTGGGCCGTGATCTGGCTGTTTGCCCTGATCAACATCTGGTCCGTCAAGGGGATGGGCCGGATCGAGGACGTGATGGTCTATCTCAAGGTGCTGATCCTGCTGGTGATCTCCGGCGTGCTGCTGAGCAGCGGCAAGGCCCCCCTGCCGGCGCTGATCGACCAGAGCCCGCCGCTGACGCTCATCGGCCTGCTCACCGTCGCCTCGGTGACCTTCGTCGCCTATGAGGGGTTCCAGCTGGTGATCAACGCGGTGAAGGAAATGAACGACCCGCGCCGCAACATGCCACGGGCGATCTATTCGGCCATGGCGCTGGTGACGCTTGTCTACGTGCTTGTCGCCATCGGCGCGGTGCTGGCCATTCCCTTCGCCGACATCATCGAAAACAAGGAATACGCCCTGGCCGCGGGCGCCGAGGACGTGCTGGGCCGCTGGGGCGAGCGTTTCGTCGTTCTGGGGGCGGTTCTTGCCACCATGAGCGCCATATCGGGCACCCTGTTCGGCGCCTCCCGGCAGATGGCGAAAATCGCCGATGACGGCTTCTTCCCCCGCCTCATCGGCCAGCGCCGGGGGCTGGTTCCGGTCAACGCGATTCTCGCCATGGCCCTGGTTGCCTCCTTCCTGATCCTGATCGGCGGGCTGAGGATGATCCTCGAGTTCGGATCGATCACCTTTCTGGTGGTCTCGCTGCTGATGGCGGTGGCCAACTACCGGCTGCGCGACAGGACCGGCTCGCATGTGGCGATGACATGGGCTTCCATGATCACCCTGGCCGCCGGCACGGCGATCATCTTCTGGTACGAGGCGAAGACCGACCCCGCGCAGGTGCTGTTCATCGCCGCCATCTACGTGGCGCTCACGCTGGGTGCGCTGGCCTACGGCAAGAACGCCCGCGCACGGCCGAAACCGGCAGGCCCCACACCATAGCGAAATAGCGAAGCTCCCGGCCCTGCAGCAGGGCCCTGACGGGGCGGCCGCTACCCCCGGGCGGCGGTTACCTCCTCGGCGATGATCCGCGCAATCAGCGCGCAATCCTCCTGCGAGAAGGTCAGCGGCAGGCGCATGTCCAGCAGGCCGGCCAGAACCGCGTCGGTCTGCGGCAGGTGCTGGGTGCCCGCGTAGCGCCAGCTGTCGTGGCGCGAGGTAAAGCCCTCGGGCTGCGGCGCGCCGAACCATTTCAGCTCCACCCCGCGGGCGGCGCAGCGCTCCACCACCTGGCGCACCGCCTCCGGCGCCCAGCCCGGCAGCAGGAACTGGAAGGAAGACCCCACGAATGCCTCCTGCGGGGGGCGTTCGATCAGCTCCAGCCCCGGGATGCCGCGCAGCCCCTCCTCGACAGCCCTGTAGCGGGCGTTCCAGGCGGCGCATCGGGCCTCGAGCCGGGCGAGCTGCGGGCGCAGGATGGCGGCGCGCAGGTTGTCCATCCGCCCCGAGATGTTCGGCGTCTCCAGCCGCACCCGCTCGAACGCTTCCTCGGGCGGCGCGGCGCGATGGCGGCCGTACAGCATGTAGGAGCCCGAAAGGATCACCGCCCGCGCCATGGCCTGCGCATCGTCGGATATCAGCAAGCCCCCCTCGCCCGAATTCACGTGCTTGTAGGTCTGGGTCGAATAGCAGGCCATCACCCCGTGCCGCCCAGAAGGTACCCCGGCCCAGCGCGCCCCCATGGTATGGGCGCAATCTTCCACCACCTGCACGCCGGCGCCCTCGCAGATCTCCATCAGCGCGTCCATGTCGCAGATATGCCCGCGCATGTGCGACAACAGCAGCACCCGCGCGCCGCTGGCGGCGATCTTGCGCTCCAGATCGGCCAGGTCGATGACCAGCCGCTCGGTCGTCTCCACCAGCACCGGGCGCGCGCCCACGCCGGCAATCGCCCCGGGCACCGGCGCCAGGGTGAAGGCGTTGGTCAGCACCGGCTCGCCCGGCCCCACGCCCAGAGCCCGCAGCGCACAACCCAGCGCATAGCCCCCCGAGGCCACCGCCAGGCAGTATTTCGCCCCCATGAGCGCGGCGAACTCCTCTTCCAGAAGCGCCACCTCGCCCGCTTCGCCGGGGGCGAGGTTGTAGCGGTGCAGCCGCCCGTGGCGCAGCACCGCAAGCGCGGCCTCGATCGCCTCGTCGGGCAGCGGCTCCTGCTGGGTGAAACTGCCGGTGAATGTCTCTGCCATGGGGCCTCCTCCGGCGCAGTCTGTAGCGGTTGAGCGCACCGCGTCAATGTCGCGCGCGGCGCGCCTGGCCCTTTTCGGGGTGCGCACAATCCGCGGCGGTCGCAGCGGATTCCCGCCTATTGCTGTAACCGGCCGAAAGGAGTTTTGATCGCCGCAGAGGTTGCGGCAGCCACCGCAAGGGGTAAAACGGCCCTGTCGCACAACGAGGGGCCGCACATGCCGACAGCGCTGATCGTTCTGGCCGCGGGCCAGGGCACCCGAATGAAATCGGACCTGCCGAAAGCCCTGCACGAGGTGGGCGGCGCACCGCTTTTTGCCCATGCGCTCGCCGCCGGGCGCGCGCTGGAGCCCGAGCGGGTGATCCTCGTGGTGGGCCATGGCGGCGAGGCGGTGGCGCAGGCCGCCCGCGACAGAGACCCCGACATCGAGATCGTGGTGCAGGAAGAGCAGCTCGGCACCGGCCATGCGGTGGCCCGGGCGCGCCAGCGCCTTGCCGGTTTCGAGGGCGACGTGGTGGTGCTGTACGCCGACACCCCCTTCATCCGCCCGCAAACCCTGCAGGCCATGGCCGAGGTCCGCGCCCGCCACCAGGTGGTGGTGCTGGGCTTTCATGCCGCCGACCCGGGGCGCTACGGGCGGCTGATCACCGAAGGCGAACAGCTGAAGCGGATCGTCGAATACAAGGATGCTAGCGAGGCCGAACGCGCCGTCGGCTACTGCAACAGCGGCATCGTCATGGCCCCATCGGAGCTGCTGTTCGAGCTGCTCGAGGACATCGGCAACGACAACGCCAGCGGCGAATACTACCTCACCGACATCGTCGCACTGGCCAATGCGCGCGGGCATTCCGCCACCGCCGTTCCCTGCAACGAGGCCGAAACCATGGGCGTCAACACCCGCGCCGATCTGGCCCGCGCCGAAGCCGCCTTTCAGGCCCGCATGCGCGCGCAGGCGCTGGAAGACGGCGTCACGCTGATCGCCCCGGAAACCGTCTTCTTCAGCCTCGATACCTGGGTCGGCCGCGATGCGGTGATCGAGCCCAACGTCTTCTTCGGTCCGCG
>WFPZ01000003.1 GCA_015487335.1 Paracoccaceae bacterium | reverse complement strand
TTCTGAACCTGCTCGCGCATCTGATCGATCACCGCCTTGAGGTCAAGGCCGATGCGTGTCAGCTCCACCGATTGCGCCTTGGCGCACAGGGTGTTGGCTTCGCGGTTGAACTCCTGGGTGAGGAAATCGAGCTTGCGCCCCACCGGGCCGTCTGCCTCCAGCAGGGCGCGGGCCGCATTCACATGGGCGCGCAGGCGGTCGATCTCTTCGGTCACGTCCGCCTTCACCGCGATCAGCGCCAGCTCCTGCGCTACGCGGTCCGGGTCGGCGCCCTCGGAATTCTCCAGCACCCGGGCGAGGTTTTCGCGCAAGGTCTGGGCCGTCTTCTCCTTGCGCGCCTCGGCTGCACCGGCGGCCCGTTCGACCAGCGCCGCGATGGTGTCGAGCTGGGCGCCGATCACCCGCGCCAGGGCCGCGCCCTCGGCTGCGCGCATGGTGTCGAAGGCCTCCAGCAGGGCGGGAAATTCGCCGGCCAGGGCAGTACGCAGGGCAGCGCTGTCGGCCTCGGGGCGGGCGCTTTCGGCAAAGACGCGCAGATCGAGGATCTGGGCGGCGCTGGTGGGGGCAAGCTGCAGCTGGCGGCCCGCGGCCTCCTGCTCGATGGCCTTCAGCGTGGCCAGCACCTGGCGCAGAAGCTCCTGGTCGGGGGCAAGCGCGACCTCGGCCTCTGCCTCGCGCTGCAGCTTCAGCGAGACCGTCACCGACCCGCGCGCCACCGTCCCCTGCACCAGCGGCCTCAGCGCCGCCTCCAGCCCTTCTATCCAGTCGGGCAGGCGCAGGCGGATGTCGCGCCCGCGCGCATTGACGGAACGGATCTCCCAGGCCCAGGCGAAGCCGTGCCCCGCTCCGCGGGCCGAGGCGAATCCGGTCATCGATTTCGTCATCCGGGTTAACCAGTTAGCAATTTTTCAGGACACTCCGCCGCGAATCCGTGGCATGTTAACGGGTGGGTAAGAATTGTTGCGGTAACGGTTAACAGACGGTGCATGGCGGAACAACCGCCCGCGCACCGGGGATGGAGAGGATGTCTGGAGGAGCTTTCACCGGCAATGGCAAGGTCGTATCGCTGATGACGCGCATGGAGAACCGCTTTCACGCCCCGGCCCTCGTGGAGGGCTACTGGCAGGCGCTGCGCGGGGATGGAGACATCCCGCTGCGCGCCCGGGTGGATCATCGCGGCATGGAGGACGCGCTGGAATACGCCTTCATCGCCGAGCGCATCGCGCCGAGGGTGGCGCGGCTGCGCGTCGCGGGGACCCACCTGAACGACCTGATGGGCATGGAGGTGCGCGGCATGCCGCTGTCGGCCCTGTTTTCCGCTCCGGCCCGCCCGGCCCTTGCCGAGGCGATCGAGCAGGTCTGCACCGGCCCGGCCACCGCCCAGGCCTCCCTCGAGGCTGCCGATGCCCTGGCCGGCGGGCGGCTGCGGGGGCGGCTGTTCCTGGCGCCGCTGAAAAGCGATTTCGGCGAAGTGAACCGGATTCTCGGCTGCCTGCAGACCTTCGGGCGGGTCGGGCGCACCCCGCGGCGTCTGCTGTTGCGGGATCTTCGCGTCCGCCCCTTCGAGGCCCCCTGCGCGCCGCCCGCTCCGGCCGCCAGCGAACCGGTTGCGGGGTTCTCCGAGGCCCAGGCCCCCTTCGCCCATGCCCCGAAAGCGCAAGGGCCGGGCGGCAGGCGCCCGGCCCTGCGGCTGGTTTCCGACAACGGCTGATCAGCCCGTCCCGGCCCCCTGCGCCGGCGCCCCGGCGGGGGCCATGTCGATGCCGGTGATCTCGGCCCTTGCCACCAGCCCCTCCACCAGCGCCCGCGCAGCCCGCGCCCAGGCGGCCTTTTCCAGCGCTTCGCGGATCTCGCCGCGCACCGCCTCGTAGGGCAGCGGTCGCCCCTCGGCCCGGTGGTCGAGCCGGATGATGTGGAAGCCGAAGCGGCTTTCCACCGGCTCGGGCCAGATGCGGCCCTCTTCCAGCCTCGTCAGCACCGCCTCGAACTGGGGCACCGTATCGCCGGGGCGCAGCTGCCCCAGCCGCCCCCCCTGCCCCGCCGAGGAGCAGTCGGAGGCGGTGCGGGCGTGATGCCCGAAGCTGTCGGGGGCGTCCTGCAGCTTGCGCAGGATCTCCTCCGCCTTCTCGCGGGCCGCCTTGCGGGCGGTCTCGTCGCCGGGCGGAGCGGCGATCAGGATATGCGAGGCCTCGAAGAGATCGGGCGAGCGGAACTGCCCGGGCCGGGCGTCATAGGCGCGCCGGCAGTCCTCTTCGCCGACCGGGGCAGGATCGACCGCCTCGTCGAGATAGGCGCGGATCAGCGCGTCGTCGTCGGTTTCCACCTTCCCGTTGCCGAGCTCGCGCGGGGCCGGCACAAGCCCCGCCTCGCGCGCGGCCTGGCGCAGCAGGGCGCGCACCACCAGCGCCCGCGCCGCGGCCCGCCAGGCCAGCCCCGGCTTGCCCGCCGGGGCCGCGTGATGCTGGGCCTCGGCGGCGATCTCGGCGTGGGCGATCGCCTCGCCGTTCACTGTCACCTCGGGGAACAGGGCTCCCATGGCATGTCCTTTCCCGGCTCAGGCCTTCCTGCGGCGCGTCCGGACGACCTGATACGGCCGCCACAGGTAGCGCACCGGCGCCGAAAGCATGTGCACCAGCCGCGTGAAGGGGAAGAGGATGAAGATGATCAGCCCCAGGATGATGTGCAGCTTGAAGATGATGTTCACATGCTCGATATAGCTGGCCGCCTTGGGATCGAAGGTGAAGATGCCGAAGGCCCAGTTCATGAACAGCACCACCTCGCCCTCGGCCAGATTGGACAGCGAGACCGGCACCGAGATCAGCCCCAGAAGCAGCTGCAGGATCAGCAGCAGCAGGATGGCGGTGTCCCAGAAGCTGGAGGTGGCGCGCACCCGCGGATCCATCAGCCGGCGGTGGGCCAGCAGCAGCCCCCCGATCAGCGCGATCACCCCGGCGATGCCGCCGCCGATGCCGGCCATCAGCGCCTTGGCCTGGGGCGTGACCCCCAGCGCCTCGTAGATTTCCACCGGCACCAGCAGGCCGAACAGATGGCCGAAGAAGATCACCAGCACGCCCACATGGAACAGGACCGAGCCCACCATCAGCTGCCTGCGCCGCAGAAGCTGGCTGGACTTGGATTTCCAGGTGAAGGGGTCGCGCTCGTAGCGGGCGATCGAGCCCACGGCAAGGATCGTCAGCGCGATATAGGGGAAGATTCCGAAAAGAAACTGGTTCATGGGTCGCCTCCTATTTGGCGGGCGCCGCAAGCGGCGTGTCTTTTGGGGGGATCGGGTCCATCTTTGCCAGCAGCTCGCGGCTGACCGGGCACCCGGCGTTGGGATCGGGGCCGAAGACCACCTCGGCCTCCTGCCAGACCTCGTCGAGCGCGGCCAGATCCTCGGGGTCGTCGTCATCGACGGCCAGCAGCTGCCGGACCAGTTCGGAAGAGCGCTCGATTCCGGCGAACTCGGCCAGCGCCGCCATCACCGCCGCATAGGGGCTTTCGCGCCGTTTCAGGCGCTCGGCCAGAGCGGCGATGATATGGCCGGCGTCGGCCAGCAGCTCGCGCGCCTCCTCCAGCGGGCGCATGGCCGCGAACTCCAGCAGGATCGGCAGATGATCCGGCAGTTCGCTGGAGGCCAGCTCGAAGCCGCCGGCGCGGTAGGTTTCCAGAAGGTCCACCATCGCCGGGCCGCGCTCGCGGCTTTCGCCGTGCACATGCTCGAAGAGGTTGAGGCTGAGCGTGCGCGAGCGGTCGAACAGCAGCACGTAGCGCTCCTGCAGATCGTAGAGGTCCATGTGCTCCAGATCGTGAAGGAGGGGCTGCAGGGCGGCCCGCGCCGCGGGCGTCAGCAGCGCCTCGTCCTCGATCGCCCGGCGGATTTCGCCCACCGCCTGCTGCAGCTCGGCGCCGGGGTATGTGAGCAGCGCCGAAAGGGCCTTGAAGGTGCGGATCATGACATCGCCTCCGTGGGAGTGACAAAGGTGCGCGAGCCGAACAGCTTGCCCCCGGAGGAGCCGGCCGAGCACTGGTTGCCGTCGGTGAAGCCGCAGCCGCCGCGCAGGTCGTAGGCGTCCTCCACCATCTCGCGATGGGTGGTGGGCACGACGAAACGGTCCTCGTAATCGGCCAGCGACATGATCCGGTACATCTCGTCGATCTGCCGCGGCTCGAGGCCCACGCGCCTGGCGATTTCCAGATCGACCACCCCGTCCACCGACTTGGCGCGCATGTAGGCGCGCATGGCCAGCATCCGCTCCAGCGCGCTGACGATCGGCGCCTCGTCGCCGGCGGTCAGCAGGTTGGCGAGGTAGCGCACCGGAATGCGCAGAGAGCGCACGTCGGGCATGTCGCGGTCCACCCCGATGGCGCCGGCTTCGGCGGCGTTCTGGATCGGGCTCAGCGGCGGGATGTACCATACCATCGGCAGGGTGCGGTACTCGGGGTGCAGCGGGAAGGCGATCTTCCACTCCATCGCCATCTTCCACACCGGCGAATGGCGGGCCGCCTCGATCCACTCTTCGGGGATGCCCTCTTCGCGGGCGGCGGAAATCACCTCCGGGTCGGTGGGGTCGAGGAACAGGCCGAGCTGGGCATCGTAGAGCTCCTGCTCGCCGGCCACCGCCGCCGCCTCCTGGATCTTGTCGGCGTCATAGAGCATCACGCCCAGATAGCGGATCCGCCCCACGCAGGTTTCCGAGCACACCGTCGGCATGCCGGACTCGATCCGCGGGTAGCAGAAGGTGCATTTCTCGGATTTGCCGCTTTCCCAGTTGTAGTAGATCTTCTTGTAGGGGCAGCCCGAGACGCACATCCGCCAGCCGCGGCATTTCTCCTGGTCGATCAGGACAATGCCGTCTTCCTCGCGCTTGTAGATCGCGCCTGACGGGCACGACGCGGCGCAGGCCGGGTTCAGGCAGTGCTCGCACAGCCTGGGCAGGTACATCATGAAGGTGTTTTCATACTCGCCGTAGATCTCCTTCTGCACCCCTTCGAAGTTGTAGTCCTGCGAGCGCTTCTCGAACTCGCCGCCCAGGATCTCCTCCCAGTTGGGGCCCCATTCGATCTTCTCCATGCGCTGGCCCGAGACCTTCGAGCGCGGGCGCGCGGTGGGGAAGGCCTCCATCTGGGGGGCGCTTTTCAGGTGGTCGTAGTCGAAATCGAAGGGTTCGTAGAAGTCGTCGATCTCGGGCAGGTCGGGGTTGGCGAAGATATTGGCCAGGATCCGCCACTTCGCCCCCTGTTTCGGCCGCAGCTTGCCCGAGCGCGTGCGCTCCCAGCCGCCGTTCCAGCGCTTCTGGTTCTCCCAGTCCTTGGGATAGCCGATGCCGGGCTTCGTCTCGACATTGTTGAACCACGCGTATTCGACGCCGTCGCGGCTCGTCCAGACGTTCTTGCAGGTGACCGAACAGGTGTGACACCCGATACACTTGTCCAGGTTCAGCACCATGCCGATTTGTGCACGAACTTTCATTTGCTCACACCTCCTTCCTGGCGGGCCGGTCGAGCCAGTCGACCTTTTTCATTTTCCGCACGATGACGAACTCGTCGCGGTTCGATCCCACGGTGCCGTAGTAGTTGAAGCCGTAGGACTGCTGCGCGTAGCCGCCGATCATGTGGGTGGGTTTGACGGTGGCGCGGGTGACCGAGTTGTGGATCCCGCCGCGCTTGCCGGTCTGCTCCGAGCCCGGCGTGTTCACGATCTTCTCCTGGGCGTGATACATCAGCGTCATGCCTTCCTTCACCCGCTGGGAGACCACCGCGCGCGCGGTCAGCGCACCGTTGGCGTTGTAAAGCTCGATCCAGTCGTTGTCCTGGATGCCGGCCTTCTTCGCATCCGCTTCCGAAATCCAGACAACCGGGCCGCCGCGGTTGAGCGTCAGCATCAGCAGGTTGTCCGAATAGGTGGAGTGGATGCCCCATTTCTGGTGCGGGGTGATGAAGTTGAGCACCACGTAGGGCTCGCCGTCACGCTCCGACGCGTTGACCGCCTCGGTGATCGTCTTGAGGTCCACCGGCGGGCGCCAGGTGCAGAACTGCTCGCCGAAGGCGCGCATCCACAGGTGATCCTGATACAGCTGCTGGCGGCCCGACAGGGTGCGCCAGGGGATCAGCTCGTGCACGTTGGTGTAGCCCGCATTGTAGCAGACCTCCTCGCTTTCGATCCCCGACCAGGTGGGCGACGAGATGATCTTGCGCGGCTGGGCCGCGATGTCGTGGAAGCGGATCTTCTCGTCCTGCTTGGGCCGGGCCAGATGGGTGTGGTCGATGCCGGTGTTCTTCGAAAGCGCATCCCACGCCTTCACCGCCACCTCGCCGTTGGTCTCGGGCGCGAGCATCAGGATCACCTCCGTGGCGTCGATGTCGCTCTCGATCTTCACCAGCCCCTTGGTGGGGCCGTCCTCGGTGACCACGCCGTTGAGCTCCTTGAGGTGGTGCACCTCGGCTTCGGTGTTCCAGGCGATGCCCTTGCCGCCGTTGCCCACCTTCTCCATGAGGGGGCCGAGCGAGGTGAAGCGCTTGTAGAGGTTGGGATAGTCGCGCTCCACGGGGATGTAGTTGGGCGCGGTCTTGCCCGGGATCAGGTCACACTCGCCCTTCTTCCAGTCGCGCACCTCGGGCTGGGCGATCTCGGCGGGGGTGTCGTGCAGCGTGGGCAGGGCCACGATGTCGGTTTCCTCGCCCAGATAGCCCGGCACGATCTCGGAGAACTTCTTCGCGATCGCCTTGAAGATCTCCCAGTCCGATTTCGACTC
>WFPZ01000002.1 GCA_015487335.1 Paracoccaceae bacterium | reverse complement strand
CTGATCGACAGGGCCCGGCGCGCGGGCGATGCCGATGCCGAGGGGCTGATCTCGCTGATGACCCCGGTGATCAAGGGCTTCCTCACCGACAAGGGTTTCGAGGCCACGGTGCAGGCCCAGCAGGTGTTTGGCGGGCACGGCTACATCGAGGAACAGGGCATGAGCCAGTTCGTCCGCGATTCCCGCATCACCATGATCTACGAAGGGGCCAACGGCATCCAGGCGCTCGATCTGGTGGGCCGCAAGCTGGGCCAGCAGGGCGGCAAGCACGTGCTGGCCTTCTTCGAGATGGTCAAGGGCTTCATCAGGGAAAACGAGGGTAACGAGGCGCTGAAGGCCGATTTCCTCGATCCGCTGAAGGCCGCGTCCAAGGATCTGCAGGCCGCCGGCATGTACTTCATGCAGCACGGGATGAAGAACCCAGAGGCGGCGCTGGCGGGCTCGTATGACTTCATGCACCTGTTCGGCCACACCTGCCTGGGGCTGATGTGGGCGCGCATGGCCCGCGAGGCCCTGGCCGCCCTCGATGCCGGCACCGGCGATGCGGCCTTCTACGAGGCCAAGCTGGCCACCGGGCGCTACTACATGGCCCGTCACCTGCCGGCCACGGCGCTGCACCTTCGGCGCATCGAAAGCGGTGCGGATCCGGTGATGGCGCTGGACGCGGAAGCGTTCTGAGACAAGGCCTGAACGACAGGAGAGAGAGATGCCCAAACGCTTCCGCCTGACCCGCCGATTTCCCGTCGCGATGACGGAAGACGGCTACCGGCGCCTGCGCGCCTTCGCCCGCGAGGCGGGGCTGGACGAGGGCGAGGCGCTCTCTTTCCTGTTCGAGAATTTTTCCAGCGTGATCGACCACGACAACCTCGCGCACCGGCTGCGGCTGTTCAATTCGGAACTGGAGGCGCGCAAGCGCTGAGCCTGAGGGGGGAAGATGCAAAGCAGGTGGATGACCGACGAGCACCGGATGCTCGCGGAGATGACGGCGAAGTTCATCAACGAGGAATGGCGCCCGCATTTCGAGCGCTGGCGCAAGCAGGGCCAGATGGATATCGAAACCTGGGCCCAGGCCGGCAAGCTGGGTCTGCTGTGCCCCTCGATCCCCGAGGAATACGGCGGCGCGGGGGGCGATTTCGGCCACGAGGCGGTGATCCTGATGGAGGCCACCCGCGCCAACCTGGCCAGCTGGGGCCATGGCATCCACTCGGGCATCGTGGCCCATTACATCCTCGCCTATGGCACCGAAGAGCAGAAGAGGCGCTGGCTGCCGAAGATGGTCACCGGCGAGCTGATCGGCGCCCTGGCCATGACAGAGCCCTCCGGCGGCTCCGACCTGCAGGCCCTGAAGACCCGCGCCTTGCGCGAGGGCA
Organism: Paracoccaceae bacterium; assembly: GCA_015487335.1. Classification (GTDB taxonomy): domain Bacteria; phylum Pseudomonadota; class Alphaproteobacteria; order Rhodobacterales; family Rhodobacteraceae; genus S012-89. The sequence continues at coordinate 24,517 of WFPZ01000002.1, read as the reverse complement.
ACTCCTACCGCCTGAGCGGCCAGAAGACCTTCATCACCAACGGCCAGCACGCCAACCTGATCATCGTCGCCGCCAAGACCGACCCGACGGAGGGCGCGAAGGGCATCTCGCTGATGGTGGTGGAAACCGAGGGCGCCGAGGGTTTCACCCGCGGCCGCAACCTCGAAAAGATCGGCTGCCACGCGGCCGATACCTCGGAGCTGTTCTTCGACAACGTGGAAATCCCGCCCGAGAACCTTCTGGGCGGCGTCGAGGGCCAGGGCTTTGTCCAGATGATGCAGCAGCTGCCTCAGGAGCGGCTGATCATCGGCTGCGGCGCGGTCGGGGCGATGGAGGGTGCCCTGGAGCGCACCATTGCCTATTGCAAGGAACGTCAGGCCTTCGGCGGGCCGATCCTCCAGTTCCAGAACACCCGTTTCAAGCTGGCCGAGTGCAAGACGAAAGCCGCCGTCGCCCGCGCCTTCCTCGACGAGTGCATCGCCGAGCACCTGGAAGGGGGGCTTTCCGTGGAAAAGGCGGCCATGGCCAAGTACTGGCTGACCGACACCCAGGGCGAGGTGCTGGACGAATGCGTGCAGCTGCATGGCGGCTACGGCTACATGGCCGAATACGACGTGGCGGAAATGTGGGCGGATGCCCGCGTTCAGCGCATCTATGGCGGCACCAACGAGATCATGAAGGAGCTGATCGCAAGATCGCTGTAAGGAGAAGACCTTGAACCTGGCACGTGCCGATGGGGCGGGACGCCTCCGGCGGGAGTATTTTCGGCAAGATGAAGGGGGCGCGTCCGCCCCGCCCCGCCGTGCTGCCCGGACGCCGAGGCCGGCGGAGCGGGGCTTCACCTTGCACGCCCATCGGCTCTCCAGCCTGTTGCGCGATGGGGATGATCGCGCGGCAGGCTTAACAAATCGCAAAGAAGCGGATGCCCCTGCTTCATCTTGCCGAAAATACTCCGCGGGGGTGCGGGGGCGCGAAGCCCCCGCCGCGGTCAGCCAGGGAGACGAAGGATGACGATCAGGCTCTACTGTTTCGGTGAAAGCGGCAATGCCTACAAGGCGGCGATCACGCTGGAGCTTTCCGGCCTCGAGTGGGAGCCGGTCTTCGTCGATTTCTTCAACGGCGAGACCCGCACCCCCGAGTTTCTCGAACTCAACGAGATGGGCGAGGTGCCGGTGATGATCGACGGCAGGCTCAGGCTCAGCCAGTCCGGCGTGATCCAGGATTACGTCAGCTCCAAGTCGGGCAAACTGGGCGGCCAGAGCGCCGACGAACGCCGCGAGATCCTGCGCTGGATGTTCTGGGACAATCACAAGATGTCCGGCCAGGCCGGCTCCCTGCGCTTCATGATGAATTTCCTGCCCGAGGAGAAGCGCCCCCAACAGGCGATCAGGTGGCTCAACGGCCGGGTGCAGGCCGCCCTGGCCACGCTGGAGCGCGCCCTGACCGGCAAGGACTACCTCGTCGGCGGCCGCCTCACCCTCGCCGATCTGGCCTGCTGCGGCTACCTCTACTATCCCGAACCCTTCGGCTTCGACCGTGCCGAGTGGCCCAACATCGACGCCTGGCTGACCCGCATCAGCGAAACGCCGGGCTGGAAGCACCCCTATGATCTGATGCCCGGCTCGCCCGCCGACCGGGCCTGAAGGAGGAACGAGAAATGACCGAAGCCTATATCTACGATGCCGTGCGCACCCCACGCGGCAAGGGTCGCAAGGACGGGGCGCTGCAGGAGGTCACCTCGCTGCGCCTTTCCGCCCAGGTGCTCAATGCCCTCAAGGAGCGCAACCATCTCGACGGCCATGCCGTGGAGGACGTGATCTGGGGCAATGTCACCCAGGTGGGCGAGCAGGGCGGGTGTCTGGCGCGTTCGGCGGTGCTGGCCTCCGACCTCGACGAATCGATCCCCGGGCTTTCCATCAACCGTTTCTGTGCCTCGGGGATGGAGGCGGTCAACCTTGCCGCCAACCAGGTGCGCGGCGGGGCGGGCGAGGCCTATATCGCCGGCGGTGTCGAGATGATGGGCCGGGTGCCCATGGGCAGCGACGGGGCGGCCATCGCGGTGGATCCCTCGCTGGCGATGAAGGTCTATTTCGTGCCCCAGGGCATTTCCGCCGACCTGATCGCCACCGAATACGGCTTCAGCCGCGATCAGGTGGATGCCCTGGCGGTGGAAAGCCAGCGCCGGGCCAAGAAGGCCTGGGACGAGGGGAGGTTTGCCAGGTCGATCATCACGGTGCGCGATGTCAACGGCCTGCCGATCCTGGAGCATGACGAGCACATGCGCCCCGAGACCGACATGCAGTCGCTGGGCGCGCTCAAGCCCTCGTTCAAGGAAATGGGCGAGGTGATGCCCGGCTTCGACCAGGTGGCGATCCTGAAATATCCGCATCTGGAGAAGATCGAGCACGTGCACCACGCCGGCAACTCCTCGGGCATCGTGGATGGCGCCGCCGGCGTGCTGGTGGGCTCGAAGGCCTTCGGCGAGAAATACGGCCTCAAGCCGCGCGCCCGCATCCGCGCCACCGCCAAGATCGGCACCGACCCCACCATCATGCTGACCGGCCCGGTGCCGGTGACGCAGAAGATCCTGGCCGAAAGCGGCATGAACATCTCCGACATCGACCTGTTCGAGGTCAACGAGGCCTTCGCGGCGGTGGTCCTGCGTTTCTGCCAAGCCTTCGACGTGGATCCGGAGATCGTCAACGTCAATGGCGGCTCGATCGCCATGGGGCACCCGCTGGGGGCGACCGGGGCGATCATCATCGGCACGCTGCTTGACGAGCTGGAGCGCTCGGACAAGGAGGTGGGGCTGGCCACGCTGTGCATCGCCTCGGGCATGGGGGCTGCCACCATCATCGAGAGGGTGTGATGGCGAAGCTTGAGCTTGGGCAGATCCCGCGCCGCACCGGCTCGAACTATCCGGGCAGGCTGGCAGAGGCGGTCCGGGGCCGTTCCAGCCAGCGGCTCGGCGATGCCGGCGGTCTGACGCAGTTCGGCGTCAATCTGGTGCGGCTGGAGCCGGGCGCCCTGTCGTCTCTGCGCCACTGGCACGAGAAGCAGGACGAGTTCGTGATGGTGACCGAAGGCGTCTGCACCCTGATCGATGATGCCGGAGAGCACCGGATGGAGCCCGGCGATTGCGCCGCCTTCCCGGCCGGTGAGGCCAACGGCCATCATCTGAGAAACGACACCGACGCGCCGGCCGCCTTTCTGGTGGTCGGCACGCGCACCGAGACCGAAACCGCCCATTACAGCGACATCGACATGATGGTGACCATCGACGGCAATGGCACCAGGTTCACACGCAAGGACGGCAGCCCGCTGACGGCTGACCAGATCGGAGAGACGGAACAATGACCGATTTCACAATGACCAAAGGCGACGACGGCGTCGCCATCATCACCTGGGACGTGCCCGGCAAATCCATGAACGTGATGAGCCAGGAGGGCTTTGTCGAGCTCGAAGGTCTTCTCGACGAGGCGCTGGGCGACGATGCGGTGAAGGGCATCGTCATCACCTCTGGCAAGGACAGTTTCGCGGGGGGGATGGACCTCAACATCATCGCCCGGATGCGTGACGAGGCGGGCGAAGATCCGGCCCGGGGCCTGTTCGAGGGCGTGATGAAGATCCATGGCATCCTGCGCAAGATCGAACGCGCCGGCATGGACCCCAAGACGAACAAGGGCGGCAAGCCGATCGCCGCGGCGCTGCCGGGCACGGCGCTGGGCATCGGGCTGGAGATTCCGCTGGCCTGCCATCGCCGCTTTGCCGCCGACAACCCCAAGGCCAAGATCGGCCTGCCCGAGATCAGGGTGGGCATCTTCCCTGGCGCCGGCGGCACCACGCGGCTGACGCGGATGATCGGGCCGATGGCCGCCTCGCCCTTCCTGCTGCAGGGCAAGATGGTGGACCCGGAGGCGGCCAGGGCTGCCGGGCTGATCGACGAGGTGGTGGCCCCCGACGAGTTGCTGGAAAAGGCCCGGGCCTGGGTGTTGCAGGCCTCGGATGCCGATCTGGTCAAGCCGTGGGATGCCAAGGGCTACAAGTATCCCGGCGGCGCGCCCTACCACCCGGCCGGCTTCATGACCTTCGTCGGCGCCTCGGCCATGGTCAACGCCCAGACCAAGGGCGTCTACCCGGCGGCCAGGGCGATGCTTTCGGCGATCTACGAGGGCGCGCTGGTGCCCTTCGACGTGGCGTTGAGGATCGAGGCGCGCTGGTTCACCAACGTGCTGCTCAACCCCTCGTCCACGGCGATGATCCGCTCGCTCTTCATCAACAAGGAGGCGCTGGAGAAGGGCGCCTCGCGCCCGGCCGACATTCCCGACCAGCGGGTGAAGAAGATGGGCGTGCTGGGCGCGGGCATGATGGGGGCCGGAATCGCCTATGTCTCGGCCAATGCCGGAATCGAGGTGGTGCTGCTCGATGTCAGCCAGGAGGCCGCCGAGAAAGGCAAGGCCCATGCGGCGGAGCTCCTCGACAAGGGGATCAAGCGCAAGAAGGTGACGCCCGAGAAGAAGGAGGAGGTGCTCTCGCGCATCACCCCCACCACCGATTACCAGGCGCTGGCCGGGTGCGATCTGATCGTCGAGGCGGTGTTCGAGGATCCGGCCATCAAGGCGGAGGTGACAAGGCAGGTCGATGCGGTGGTGGGAGAGGACTGCATCTTCGCCACCAACACCTCGACCCTGCCGATCACCGATCTGGCAAAGGCGTCGAAGCGGCCCGATCAGTTCATCGGGATCCACTTCTTCTCGCCGGTGGACAAGATGCTGCTGGTGGAGATCATCAAGGGGAAACAGACCGGCGACAGGGCGGTGGCCAAGGCGCTGGATTACGTGCGCCAGATCCGCAAGACCCCGATCGTGGTGAACGATGCGCGCTTCTTCTTCGCCAACCGCTGCATCATTCCCTACATCAACGAGGGCATCCGCATGGTGAAGGAGGGCGTGACCCCGGCGCTGATCGAGAACGGCGCCAAGCTGGTGGGCATGCCGCTGGGGCCGTTGCAGCTGGTGGATGAAACCTCGATCGATCTGGGGGTGAAGATCGCCAGGGCCACCAAGGCGGCGATGGGCGAGGCCTACCCCGACGATGCGGTGGACGAGGTGCTGTTCTGGATGGCCGACGAGGGGCGTCTGGGCCGCAAGGCGAAGGCGGGATTTTACGCCTATGACGAAAAGGGCAAGCGCATCGGGCTGTGGAAGGGGCTGGCCGAGAAATACCCGCCGATGGCCGAGCAGCCCGACGTGCACGAGGTGCAGCACCGGCTCCTGATGGCGCAGGTGCTGGAAGCGGTGCGTGCCTTCGAGGACGGGGTCCTGATGGACATCCGCGAGGGCGACGTGGGCGCGATCCTCGGTTGGGGTTTCGCGCCGTGGTCGGGCGGGCCGTTTTCCTGGCTCGACATGATCGGCGCGGCCCGGGCGGTGGAAATCTGCGAAGAGCTGGAGAAGAAGCACGGCGCGCGGTTCTCCGCCCCCGCCCTGCTGCGCGAAATCGCCGAGGCGGGCGATACCTTCTATGGGCGCTACGGCAACGGGCCGAAAGCGCAGGCGGCCTGAGAGGGCCTGGGCCGCGCGGGCCTCGCCCCGCCGTGCGGAAGTATCTTGGGGCAGGATGAAGAGGCGGGCCGTTCCTTTCCGGGGGCGGCCCGTCCGCCACCGGGGGTTCAGAAGGCGTAGCCGAAGCGGGCGATGTCGCGGGCGCACAGCCGGGCCACGTATTCGGCGTCGCTGTCGGAGTAGTATTGCCGGTAGTCGCGCTTTCGCGGCGAGCAGTTGATGCGTTCCAATGGTGCAAGCGAGAAGCCCAGATGGGCCTCGAAGGGGGCGATGTCTTCGTCGAAATGTTCGATACGGGCAAACAGGTCGCACCTCTCGCGCCCGTCGGGAAGCCTCACGTAGCTGGCGTAATGGGCCGGGCCGATCGAGTGCAGGGTTTCCTCGTGGCGCAGGAAGTCGGAAAACGGCAGGGCATGGGCCAGCCGCACCGCCGGGTGGTCGAAGCCCTGTTCGCGCAGCCAGTGGTAGTAGCTTACCAGCCTGTCCCAGGGGTTGCGCACCAGGGTGAGGATGAAGAACTCCTCCATCTCGCGCGGGCTGACCACGCCGAGGATGTCGGCCAGGCGCGAGTGCTTCCACAGCCTTCCCGAGGGCTTCAGATCGCGCAGGCGGCGGCGGCGCTTCACGGCCTTGGGCGTGTCGCCGATCAGGATGTCGTCCTTCATGGCGCGCGCTTCCAGCGCCTGCGCCAGCGACGTGCCGCCGGTTTTCGGGATATGCACGAAGATGTATCGCCGGCCCCGCGAGATGATCATGGGCGCACAATAGGGCAGTTGCGGCGCAATGACTACTCCAGCCCTCTTTTCAAGCGCGCCGCTTCGCAGCAGTATCGGGCCAGGAAACGCATCCGGGGAGGAACGAATGGGCTGGCTCGAAGATGAAACCGGTCTGGGGAAAACCCGCGCGAATTACGTTCCGCTGACGCCGCTTTCACATTTGCGGCGGGCGGCGGATGTCTTTGCCGGGGACGAGGCGCTGGTCTATGGCGCGCGCCGGTTCACTTACCGGGAGTATCACGCCCGGGTCTCGCGGCTGGCCTCGGCGCTGGCGGGCATGGGCGTGAAACCGGGCGATGTGGTGGCCACGATCATGCCAAATGTCCCGCCCCAGGCCGAGGCCCATTTCGGGGTGCCGGCGATGGGCGGGGTGCTCAACACCATCAATATCCGCCTCGACGTGGATACGGTGGCCTACATCTTCGGCCATGGCGGCGCGAAGGCGGTGCTGGTGGACAGCCAGTTTCTCGATCTGGCCGAGGCCGCCTGCAAGCGGATGGAAGGGCCGCCGCCCGCCATCATCGAGGTGGCCGACGAGGCGGCGGGCCATCCGGCCTCGGGCCGTTACCCGGAGTATGAGGATTTCATCGCCGGGGGCGATCCGGAATTTGCCTGGCGCATGCCCGAGGACGAGTGGGAAAGCCTGGCCCTGAACTACACCTCGGGCACCACCGGGCGGCCCAAGGGCGTGGTCTACCACCACCGCGGCGCCTACCTGATGACCATGGGCACGGTGATTTCCTGGCGCATGGTGCTGCGCCCGAAGTTTCTGACCATCGTGCCGCTGTTTCACTGCAACGGCTGGAACCACACCTGGATGATCCCGGCGCTGGGCGGCACGGTGGTGTGCTGCCGCGAGATCACCGCCAGGGCGATCTACGACGCCATCGCCGACGAGGGGGTGACCCATTTCGGCGGTGCGCCGATCGTGCTGAACATGATCGTCAACGCCCGCGAGGAAGAGCGGCGCGAGTTCGACCACGTGGTCGAGGTGTTCACCGCCGGCGCCCCGCCGCCGGCTGCCATCCTGCAGGCGATCGAGCCGCTGGGCTTCAACGTCACCCAGGTCTACGGCCTGACGGAAACCTTCGGCCATGTCACCGAATGTCTGTGGCGCGAGGAGTGGGACGATCTGCCCGAGGAAGAGCGCTACGCCATCAAGGCGCGCACCGGGGTCGCCATGCCGATGATGGAGGACGTCACGGTGATGGACGAGCAGATGAACCCGGTGCCGCGCGATGGCCATACGCTGGGCGAGATCATGATCCGCGGCAACTGCGTGATGAAGGGCTATTACCGAAACCCCGAGGCCACCGAAGAGGCCTTTGCCGGGGGGTATTTCCACTCGGGCGACATCGCCTATCGGCACGAGGACGGCTACATCAAGATCACCGACCGGGCCAAGGACATCATCATCTCCGGCGGCGAGAACGTCTCTTCCGTCGAGGTGGAGGGCACGCTGATGAAGCATCCGGCGGTGCTCTTGTGCGCGGTGGTGGCCAAGCCGGACGAGAAATGGGGCGAGGTGCCCTGCGCCTTCGTCGAGCTCAAGGATGGCATGAGCGCCACCGAGGAAGAGCTGATCGCCTTCGCACGCCAGCATCTGGCCGGTTTCAAGACGCCCAAGCGGGTCGTGTTCCGCGAGCTGCCCAAGACCTCCACCGGCAAGATCCAGAAGTTCGAGCTGCGCAAGCTGGCGAAAGAGCTGTAACCCGGGGGGCGGCCGCGGGGCATCGGGCCCGGGCGAACGGCAGGCGCGGGCAGCCTGTTGTTGTCCGGGCCTGTCCGCTGGTCTATCCTCGCCCGACAACAGGCAATCGAGCAGGGGCGGAGAGGGCCGATGACGGCACTCGAACAGTATCAGCGGCTGGAAAGCCCGGCGATCTGGCATCCCTCGCCTCAGGCGCAGAGGCGCGATGTCATCCTTTCTTTCGGGGATGCCACGCTGGTCATCGCCGATCAGCGCGGGCGGGCGCTGGCGCACTGGTCGTTGCCGGCCGTCGAGCGGGTGAATCCGGGCGAAACGCCCGCCCTGTTTCGCCCCGGCCCCGATGCCGACGAGATGGTGGAGATCGACGACGAGGCGATGATCGAGGCGCTGATGAAGGTGCGCCGGGCCATCGAGCGGCGCCGCCCGCACCCGGGGCGGCTGCGCCATGTCCTGACCGCAGCGGCGGTGGCCGTGGCGGCGGGGCTGGCGGTGTTCTGGCTGCCGCGCGCCATGATCGACTACACCGCCGCCGTGGTGCCGCCGCAAAAGCGCGCGGCCATCGGGGAAAGACTGCTGGAAAGCGTCCGCCGCATCTCGGGAAAGACATGCGAGACCGCCCTGGGCCGCCAGGCCCTGGCCCGCCTGCAGGAGCGCCTTCTGCCCGGGAAGGTGGGCCGGATCGTGGTGCTCTCCGGGGGCATGCCCAAGGCCGAGCACCTGCCGGGCGGGATCATCCTGCTCAACCGCGCCCTGGTGGAGGATTTCGACGACCCGGCGGTGGTGGCCGGCTTCGTGCTGGCCGAAGACCAGCGCGCCCGCGACGAGGACCCAATGGTGAGGCTCCTGCGCACCGCCGGGCTGGTCACGTCCTTCCGGCTGCTGACAACGGGAGAAATCCCGGACTCCACCCTGAAGGGATACGCCGAGGCGCTGATGGTCGCGCAGCCCGCGCCGGTGGATCAGGAAACCCTGGCGATGCGCTTCGCCGAGGCCGGCGTGCCGGCCAGCCCCTATGCCTATGCGCTTGACATCACCGGCGAGACGACCCTGGCGCTGATCGAGGCCGACCAGCTGAACCCGGCCGAAGGCAGGCCGGTGCTGAACGAGACGGACTGGGCCAGCCTGCAGGCGATCTGCGGCGGCTGAGCAAGTGCGCCGTCAGCGGCGCGGGAAGGCATCGGCAAAGCCCGCCTCGCGCGCCCGGGCCAGGGCGGCGTTGAGGGGGGCGGCGGCCGAGAAGGGCCCGGCAAGAACCACCTGATAGCTGTGCCCGCCGCGCTCAAGGCTCCGGCTGCTCACCGGCAGGCCGAGCCGTTGCAGCCGGGCAATGGCCCGGCGCGCATTTTCCGGCACGCCGAACACGCCGACCTGCACATAGAGCGGGGCCGTGGCCTGGGGTTGGGCAACGGACTTTCCGGAAAGCGTCCGGGCAGCAATGGGGGCTTGCGCCCGGGCCGGTTTCGCCCTGGCCGCGTCCGTCAGGCGCATCGGGACGGTCCTGGTCCAGATCCGGTGCATCCTTTCGCTCTGCGCGGCGCTGCGCGGCCCGCGATCGGGGTTCAGCCGGCCGTCGTCCCAGGCCAGCCGGTAGCCTTCGGGAATCCTGACGGCCAGCGCCGGGGCCGAGGGCGCGGCAGCCGCGCCCGGCCGGGGACGGGCCGCCGGGGAGGCATGGGGCAGGGAGGCGGTTTTCCCTTTCGCGAAAGTCGGTGGAAAGCCGCACATGGGCTGGCGGTCAGGCGCCAGCCGCGGCACCCAGACCACCTTTCCGCCATAGCTTGCGCGCACGTAGATGCAGCCCTTGCTGTCCACGAACTGCCTGCCCTCGAAACCGGGCGGGGGCAGCCCGGCCGGGCCGCTTTCGTGGGCCATGGCCCCCAGCGTGCCGGCAAGCAGCACGGCACCGGCACGAGCCATGGTGTTGAAAACGGTTCTGGCTGCCTGCATCTTGCGCCCCACACAACCTGTTGTGGGGCATCCTGACCGACGGCGCCATATCTGTAAAGAAAAAACGCCTATTTGGTGCCGTACATGCGGTCTCCGGCGTCTCCGAGGCCGGGCACGATATAGCCGTGTTCGTTCAGCCGCTCATCCACGGCCGCCGTGACGATGGGCACGTCCGGGTGGGCTTCCTTCATCCGGGCAATTCCCTCGGGGGCGGCCAGCAGGCACATGAAGCGGATGTTGTTGGCCCCGTCCTTCTTTAGCAGGTCGATCGCCGCGACCGAGCTGTTGCCGGTGGCCAGCATCGGATCGACGCAGATCACCAGCCGGTCTTTCAGCTCGGAGGGAACCTTGTAGTAATACTGGACCGGCTGCAGGGTCTTTTCGTCGCGGTAGAGGCCCACAAAGCCCACCCGCGCGGCCGGTACGAGCTCCAGCACCCCGTCGAGAAGGCCGTTGCCGGCCCGCAGGATGGAAATCAGCGCCAGTTTCTTGCCGGCGATCACCGGGGCGTCCATCGGGCTCAGAGGGGTTTCGATGCGCCGGGTGGTCATTTCCATCTCGCGGGTGATCTCGTAGGCCAGCAGCAGGGAAATCTCGCGCAGCAGCCTGCGAAACGAGTTCGTGGAGGTGTTCTTGTCCCGCATGATGGTCAGCTTGTGCTGCACCAGCGGGTGATCGACGACGTTCAGATGTTCGAGCATGGCTTTTTCCCGTTTTCGCATGGCCTGACACCCGCTTTACCCGCCCGTGGCGTCAAAGGAAACTCCTGCCCTGCCCGCCATAGGCAACCTTCAGGTGGGCGGCCGCCGAGGCCCCCACGTCGGCATAGTTCACTAGCCCGATTTCGCGGTGCCCCGCCCCATGGGCCAGCACCGGCACCCGTTCGCGGGTATGGTCGGTGCCCGTCCAGGTGGGGTCGTTGCCATGATCGGCGGTGAACAGCACCAGATCCCCCGGCCGCGTGCCCTCCAGAAGCCGTCCGGCTTGCGCATCGAACCACTCCAGCGCCCGGGCATAGCCGGAAACGTCGCGCTGGTGGCCATGGAGGGTGTCGAACTCCACGAAATTGGCGAAGATCAGGCTGCCGTCGGGGGCCTCCCGCTGCAGCGCGAACAGATGTTCCATCAGCTCGGCATCACTGCCCTTGCGCAGCTCGTCAATGCCGCGCATCGAGAAGATGTCGCCGATCTTTCCCACCGCGAACACCTTGCCACCGGCCTGCTGGACGTAATCGCACAAGGTGTGCTCGGGCGGGGCGATGGCGAAATCGCGCCGATTCTTCGTGCGGTGGAAATCGTCGCAGGTGCCGACGAAGGGCCGGGCGATCACGCGGCCTACCTTCATCGCATGCAGGGTGGGGGCGAGATCCTCGCACAGCCGCAGCAGCCGCTGCAGGCCGAAGGCCTCTTCATGGGCGGCGATCTGGAACACGCTGTCGGCGGAGGTGTAGCAGATCGGCCAGCCGGTGCGCAGATGCTCTTCGCAGTGCTTCTCGATGATCGGAATGCCCGAGGCATGGCAGTTGCCCAGTATCCCCTCGGTGCCGGCAAGGCGGCAGACCTCGGCCACCAGTTCCGGCGGGAAGGCGGGGGTGGTGTCGGGGAAGTAGTGCCATTGCCAGGGCACCGGCACGCCCGCCAGTTCCCAGTGGCCGGAGGGCGTGTCCTTGCCCGGAGAAGTTTCCGTGGCCGCGCCCCACAGCCCTTCGGGGCGGGCCTCCAGCCCCGGCGCGGCAGCGCCCGAGGCCAGCCGGATCGCCGCGCCCAGCCCGAGGGCATCCAGGTTGGGCATCTTCAGCGGGCCGGTGCGCCCCTCTTCGGCCTTGCCCGCCGCGCAGGCCGCCGCGATATGGCCCAGCGTGTTGGCGCCGGTATCGGGCCGCTCGCCGTTGAAGAAATTTCCGGCATCGGGGGCACCGCCGCAGCCGACCGAATCCATCACCACGAGAAAAGCGCGCGCCATCAGCCTATGCTCCTGCAGACAAGCGGGGGAATGTCCACGTCCTCGTCGCCGATGACGATGGCCTCGCGCAGGGCGGTTTCGGCCCGTTCTGCAGCCTGGCCCGAGGCCGCGTGGATCGTGCCCAGGGGCGTTTCGGGCACCACTTCGTCGCCCAGCATGGGCAGCCCGGAGAGGCCCACCGAGGGGTCGATCCGGTCGCCGTCCTTCAGCCGCCCGCCGCCCAGATGGACCACCGCCATGCCCAGCGCCCGGCCGTCGATGGCAACCACCCGGCCGTTGCGCCCGGCCCGCACCTCGCGCACCACCGGCGCCGAGGGCAGCCGGTCGCGCCAGCGCTCGACGAAATCGGCCGGGCCGCCAAGTTCCGCCACCATGCGGGCGAACCGCTCCGCTGCCGAGCCGTCGCGCAGGCTGCCCGCCACCTGTGCCGCGCCCTCGTCGGCGCCGGCCGCCATGCCGGCCAGCACCAGAAGCTCTCCGCCCAGCCTTGCCGTCAGTTCGAACAGCCGGGAGCCGGTATCGACCCCGGTCAGCGCCTCCATGACCTCCATCACCTCCAGCGCATTGCCCGCCGAAGAGGCCAGCGGCTGGTTCATGTCGGTGATCAGCGCCGTGGTCCGGCACCCCGCGCCATTGGCGGTGGAGACCAGCGCGCCGGCCAGTGCCTCGGCCTCGTCCATGCTCTTCATGAAGGCGCCGCTGCCCACCTTCACGTCGAGCACCAGGGCCTCCAGCCCGGCGGCCAGTTTCTTCGACAGGATCGAGGCGGTGATCAGGTCGATGCTCTCGACGGTGGCGGTGACGTCGCGGATCGCGTAAAGGCGCTTGTCGGCCGGGGCGATGGAGCCGGTGGCCGAAACGATCGCCGCGCCGACGCTCTCGACGATCCGGCGAAAGCGCTCTTCGGAGACTTCCGTCTTCACCCCCGGGATCGCTTCCAGCTTGTCGAGCGTGCCGCCGGTGTGGCCCAGCCCGCGCCCCGAGACCATCGGCACATAGGCGCCGAGGGCGGCCAGCGCCGGGGCCAGCAGCAGCGAGACCGCATCGCCGATCCCGCCGGTGGAGTGCTTGTCCACCACCGGCCCGGGCAGATCCCAGGCTATCACCTGGCCGCTGTCGCGCATGGCCAGGGTCAGCGCCACGCGCTCGTCGGAGGACAGCCCGTTGAGACAGGCTGCCATGGCAAAGGCGCCGGCCTGGGCGTCCGTCACCTCGCCGCTGGCCAGCCCCCTGGCGAACCATGAGATTTCCGCCCGCGAAAGGCCTTCCCGGTCGCGCAGCCGGGCGATGATGCTCCTGGCGTCCATGCTCAGCCCTGCTCCATGTGGTCCTGCCCGAAGGCATGGGGCAGAAGCTCCGCCATGGTGGCGGTGCGGCTCCGGCCATCGAGGGTGGCCATGATGACCCGCACCTCGGCCCCGGCGAACTCGGCCAGGCGCTGGCGGCAGCCGCCGCAGGGGCTGACCGGGCGCGGGCTGTCGGCGATCACCGCCGCTTCGGCAATACGCGTCTCGCCCGCCGCCACCATGGCGGCAATGGCGCCGGCCTCGGCGCAGCTGCCCTCGGGGTATGAGGCGTTTTCCACGTTGCACCCCGCATAGATTCGCCCCGAAGCCGCCCGAATCGCCGCGCCGACCTTGAACCCCGAATAGGGAGCATGGGCGTTTTCGCGCACCCGTTTCGCAGCTTCCAGCAGATCCATCGTGCAACTCCGGTCATTGGACCGCCCCAGAGTGCGGCGGCATGCGGAAGGATGCAAGGGGCCAGATGCCCCTGTGCCGGCCGGGCCGCTTACAGCCGCAATTCGGCCACCAGGGCGAAATGGTCCGAGGGCCAGACCCCCTCCACCGGCGCGTTCCCGGTGATCCGGCAATCCAGGATCTGCCCCTTGCCGCCGGGCCGGGGGTAGCCTGCAAAGATGTAGTCGATCCGCCGTTCCGGCTCGAGGGATTGCCCCGCATGGGGGTTTGCCCGCGACCAGGTGAAGCCCGGGCGTTCGGGGTGGCAGTAGCTCCAGGCATCGAGCAGCGCCAGCCCCTCCACCGGCACCGCAGCCAATCCGGTGATCATGCGGATCTCGTCCGACATCGGTTCGGCGTTGAAATCGCCGCACAGGATGGGCGGATATTTCCACGGCCGGGAAGCCTGCATGAACTCCAGCACCCCGGCCACCTGCCGCTGGCGGATATGGCTGTGATAGGGCAGGTAGTTGAGATGGGTGCAGAAAACGGGGATCCGCACCCCCGGCCCCTCGATATCGGCCCGCAGCGCCACGCGCATCTCGTCGGCCCCGGCCTGGCCGTACAGCGCGATGGTCTCATGCCCCGCGATCGGCCAGCGCGACAGGATGGCATTGCCCATGTGAATGCCATTGGGCCGCGCGCCGGGCGCCCAGGCATGGGCGTAGCCCAGCTCTCCGGCCAGTTCGGCGGCGAAGTTGCGCGCCCCGTCGTCCCAGACCTCCTGCAGGCAGATGATGTCCGCCCCTTCGCGCGCCAGCGTGGCGGCGATGGCCGGGGCGCGCTCCTGCCACGGCCCGAAGCGCCACCACAGGTTCCAGCTCATCACGCGCAGGCGCTTGTCGTCGCTCATCGCCACCTCCAGACGGGGCGAGTTTCCGCCAATCCGCCGCTCCGGGCAAGCGATTCGCAGCCCTTCATCTTGCCTCGAAATACTCCCGGGGGGCGCGGGGGGCAGGCAGCCCCCCGCCGCTTCCACCCCGCCGCGTCGCATGCGGTATCGCTCATGTCGCCAATGGATGGCTGAAGCCGTTTGAAACTGCGCGATTAATCCGGCAGGCTAGCCGCCGGGGAGAACGCCAATGAAGAAACACGCCGCGATCCATTCCGCCCGCCGCGATGTCACCCTGCCCAAGGGGCGGCAGGTCGAGGAGGAGGCGCTGGCCGAGGTGGCGGCCCTGCTGGGCGAGATGCCCCGCCGGCGCGACATGCTGATCGAGGCGCTGCACCTGCTGCAGGACGAACACCGCGCGCTGCATGCCCGGCATCTGGCGGCCCTGGCAGAGCTGTTTCGCCTGAGCCAGGCCGAGGTTTACGAGGTGGCCAGCTTCTACCACCATTTCGACGTGGTGAAGGAGGGCGAGACCGCCCCCGCGCCGCTGACCGTCCGGGTGTGCAATTCGCTGTCCTGTGCGCTGGCCGGGGCGGAGGGGCTGATCGGGCGTCTGCGCGCCAGCACCGATCCGGCCCGGGTGCGCATCCAGCCGGTGCCCTGCATCGGCCGGTGCGATGCGGCACCCGCCGCCCGGGTGGGCCGGCGGGCGGTGGACGGGGCCACCGAGGGCCGGATCGCCGAGGCCCTGGCCGGCCCTCACGAGGCGGAGATCCCCCGTTACGAGACGCTCGAGAGCTACCGCGCCCGCGGCGGCTACGAGATGCTGGAACGCATCGTCTCGGGCGATCTCGGTGCCGAAGAGGCCATCGCCACGCTGTCGGACGCCCGCCTGCGCGGGCTGGGCGGCGCGGGCTTTCCGGCCGGGCGGAAATGGCGGATCGTCAGGGGCTTCGACGCCCCGCGCCTGATGACGGTGAATGCCGACGAGGGCGAGCCGGGCACCTTCAAGGATCGATACTGGCTCGAAACCGCGCCTCACCGGATGCTGGAGGGCGCGCTGATCGCCGCGGCAGCGGTGGGCTGTGAAAGGATCTGGATTTATCTGCGCGACGAATACCCCGAAGCGCGCGAGATCCTGCGCCGCGAGATCGCCGCGCTCGAGCGAGCCGGGCTGCTCGCCACCCCGATCGAGCTGCGCCGCGGCGCCGGCGCCTACATTTGCGGCGAGGAGAGCGCGATGATCGAGAGCATCGAGGGCAAGCGCGGGCTGCCGCGCCACCGCCCCCCCTATATCGCCGAGGCCGGCCTTTTCGGCCGGCCGACCCTGAACCACAACGTGGAAACCCTTTCCTGGGTGCCGGATATCCTGCGCAACGGCGCGGACTGGTTCGCCGGTCAGGGACGGCCGGGGCATCCGGGGCTGCGCAGCTATTCCGTCTCGGGGCGGGTGAAGGAGCCGGGGGTGAAGATCGCCCCGGCCGGGATCTCCCTGCGCGCGCTGATCGATGAGCACTGCGGCGGCATGGCCGAGGGTCACGCGCTGAAGGCCTTCCTGCCGGGCGGCGCCTCGGGCGGGGTGTTTCCGGCGGAAATGGCCGATCTGCCGCTGGATTTCGGCACCTTCGAGCCCCACGGCGGCTTTGTCGGCTCTCACGCGGTGGTGGTGCTTTCCGGGCACGACAGCGTGCGCGACGCGGTGCTCAACACCATGCGTTTCTTCGCCCATGAAAGCTGCGGCCAGTGCACGCCCTGCCGGGCCGGCACCGCGCGGCTGGTGGAGCTTCTGCGCCGGCCCGATGTGCCGCTGATGGAAGAGCTGGTCGAGGTGATGGCGGATGCCTCGATCTGCGGCCTCGGCCAGGCGGCCGGCAACTGCGTGCGCCACCTCATCCGCCATTTTCCGGAGGAGCTGGCATGAGCGATCGCATCACCTTCATCCTCGACGGGCACGAGGTGCAGGCCGCGCCGGGCGAGACCATCTGGGAGGTGGCCAGACGCCGGGGCACCCGCATCCCGCATCTGTGCCACCGGGACGATCCCGAATACCGCCCCGACGGCAACTGCCGCGCCTGCGTGGTGGAAATCGAGGGCGAGCGCACCCTGGCCGCCTCCTGCAACCGCCGCCCCGAGGAGGGCATGGTGGTGAGGACCGCCGGCGAGCGGGTGGAGAAAAGCCGCCGCATGGTGTTCGAGCTGCTGGCCGCCGAGATGCCGGCGCGCGAAGAAGGCCCCGATCCGGAGGCGGATTTCTGGGCCCAGGCCGAGGCCGCGGGGCTGGGCGAGATCCGCTTTTCCCCCACGCGGCCCGGTGCGCAGGCGGCGATCCCCGCCGACAGCATCTTCCACGATTGCTCGCATCCTTCCATCGCCGTCAATCTGGATGCCTGCATCGCCTGCGGCCTTTGCCTGCGGGCCTGCCGCGAGGTGCAGGTGAACGACGTGATCGGCATGGCCGGGCGGGGCATGGGCACGCTGCCCGCCTTCGACATGGATGATCCGATGGGGCTTTCCTCCTGCGTGGCCTGCGGCGAATGCGTGCAGGCCTGCCCCACCGGCGCGCTGATGGAACGCGCGCTACTGGACGAAACCGCCACCCGGCGCAGCGCCGAGCGGGCGGAGCGGGTCGTCAACTCCGTCTGTCCCTTCTGCGGCGTGGGCTGCCAGACGGAAATCCACGTGAAGGAGAACCGCATTCTCAAGGTCGATGGCCGCCGCGGCCCGGCCAACCGCGGCAAGCTCTGCGTCAAGGGGCGTTTCGGGATGGACTATGTCACCAGCCCCGAGCGGCTGACGGTGCCGCTGATCCGGCGCGAGGACGCCCCCAAGCGCGGCGACATGGAGCTGAGCTTCGCCCGCCGCCACGAGGTTTTCCGCGAGGCCACCTGGGAAGAGGCGCTGGAGCGCGCCGCCTCCGGCCTCAGGCGGGTGCTCGACGCCCATGGCGGCAGCGCGCTGGCCGGTTTCGGCAGCGCCAAGGGCACCAACGAAGAGGCATACCTGTTCCAGAAGCTGATCCGCCAGGGCTTCGGCACCAACAACGTGGACCACTGCACGCGGCTGTGCCATGCCTCTTCCGTCGCGGCGCTGATGGAAGGGGTGGGCTCGGGCGCCGTCTCGGCCCCCTTCACCGACGCCGAGAAGGCCGAGGTGATCCTGGTGATCGGCGCCCGGCCAGAGCAGAACCATCCCGTCGCCGCCACCTATTTCAAGCAGGCGGCAAAACGCGGCGCGAAGCTGATCGTGATGGATCCGCGCCGGCAGGGGCTGATGCGCCACGCCACCCATCCGGTGGTGTTCAACCCCGGGCGCGACGTGGCGCTGCTCAATTCCATGCTCAACGTGATCATCGCCGAGGGCCTGCATGACGAGGCCTATGTCCGCGCTCACGTGGAGGGTTTCGAGGCGCTGGCCGAAAAGGTCTCGGGCTTCACCCCCGAGGCGATGGAGCCGGTCACCGGCGTGGCCCCCGAACTGGTGCGCGAGATCGCCCGGCTTTTCGCCACCGCGCGCTCGGCGATCATCTTCTGGGGGATGGGCGTCTCGCAGCACGTGCACGGCACCGACAACGCCCGCTGTCTGATCGCGCTGGCGCTGATCACCGGCCAGGTGGGCCGGCCCGGCACCGGGCTGCACCCGCTTCGCGGGCAGAACAACGTGCAGGGCGCCTCGGACGCCGGGCTGATCCCGATGGTCTACCCCGATTACGCTTCGGTCGAGGATCCGGCGGTGCGGGCGCGTTTCGAGGATGCCTGGGGGCGCAGCCTCGATCCGGCACGCGGGCTGACGGTGGTGGAGATCATGAACGCCATTCTCGCCGGCGACATCCGCGCCATGTACATCATGGGCGAGAACCCGGCCATGTCGGACCCCGATCAGCAGCATGCCCGCGAGGCGCTGGCGAAGCTGGAGCATCTGGTGGTGCAGGACATCTTCCTCACCGAAACCGCCTGGCATGCCGACGTGATCCTGCCCGCCTCCAGCCAGGCCGAAAAGCTGGGCAGCTACACCAATTCCAACCGGCAGATCCAGATCGGCCGCCCGGCGCTGGCCCCGCCCGGCCAGGCGCGCCAGGACTGGGAGCTGATCTGCGAGATCGCCCGCCGCATCGGGCTGGACTGGAACTATGCGGACGTTTCCGAGGTCTATGCCGAAATGGCCGGGCTGATGCCCTCGCTTGCCAATATCGGCTGGGAGCGCCTTCTGGCCGAAGACTGCGTGACATACCCGGCCCCGGCCCCCGATGCGCCGGGGCAGGAGGTGCTGTTTGCCGGGGGCTTTCCCACCGCATCCGGCAAGGGGCGGCTGGTGCCGGCCGATCTGCTGCCGCCCGACGAGATGCCCGACGACGAATATCCGCTGGTGCTGACCACCGGGCGGATGCTGGAGCACTGGCACACCGGCGCCATGACCCGGCGCTCGGCGGCGCTGAACGCCCAGGAGCCCGAGCCGGTGGTCTCGATGCACCCGCGCGACATCGGCGAGATGGGGCTCAGGCGGGGGCAGAAGGTGCGGGTGGAAACCCGGCGCGGGGCGATCACCCTGACGCTGCGCGCCGACCGCGACGTCAGTCGGGGGATGCTGTTCATCCCGTTCTGCTTCGGCGAGGCGCCGGCCAACGTGCTGACCAACCCGCAGCTGGACCCTTTCGGCAAGATCCCCGAGTTCAAGTTCGCCGCCGCGCGCATATCGCCGGCCGGGGCAGCGGGGGGGTAGCTTCACTCAGCCCTGGCCAAATGGGTCGCGCGGGTAGCTCACCCCGGCCAGATAGAGCCCCTGCGGCGGGGCCACCGGGCCGCAGGCCGCGCGGTCGCGGGCCTCGAGCGCCTCGCGAACCTGCTCGGGGGGCCAGGCGCCGGCGCCTACCCGCTCCAGCGTGCCCACGATGCTGCGCACCTGGTTGTGCAGGAACGAGCGCGCCCGCAGGCGAAAGCGAAACTCGCGCCCGCCGGGGTAATCGGTCTCTTCCACCGTCACTTCGTCGAGCGTCCTGACGGGGCTGTCGGCCTGGCACTGGCTGGCGCGGAAGGTGGTGAAGTCATGCCGCCCCACCAGGCATTGCGCGGCCTCCCGCATGGCCGCCCCGTCCAGCGCGTGGGGCACCTGCCAGACCAGCCCCTTTTCGTGGGTCACCGGGGCGCGGCGGCAGACCAGCCGGAACAGGTAGCGCCGCTCGGTGGCCGAGAAGCGGGCATGGAAATCCTCTTCCACCGGTGCAGCGGCCAGTATCGCCACGGGCTGTGGCCTGAGATGGTAGTTGAGCGCCTCGGCCAGGCGGAAGGGGTCCCATTCGCGGTTCAGGTCGCAGTGGGCCACCTGGGCCAGCGCATGCACGCCGGCATCGGTGCGCCCGGCGGCGGCGATGCCGGGGGCGTCGGGCTGCAGCTTGCGCAGGGCTTCCTCCACCGCCTGTTGCACAGACGGGTGCCCCTTCTGGCGCTGCCAGCCGGAAAACGGCCCGCCGTGGTATTCGATCTTCAACGCATGGCGCATGGAAGGGGCCATAGCGTGCCGGGGCGCGGCGGGCAATGCCGGGCGGGCTCTGCCCTGGCTTGCGAAGGCTCTGGCGGGCGGGCGAGGGGGCGCCTATGTTCCGAAGGGCAAGGCACAGGGGCAGAATTTGGTTTTCGCCGATATCGCAGAGGGGGTGACGCGCGGGGTCGAGGCGGTGCAGGGCACCGCCCGCGAGGCGCTGTTCGAGCCGGTGATCCGGCTGGGCGTCACGGGGCTGAGCCGCGCCGGCAAGACGGTGTTCATCACCTCGCTGGTGGCCAACCTCATCGACCGGGCCCGGATGGGCCAGCTGGCGGCTGCGGCCGACGGCTCGATCGAGGCGGCCTTCCTGCAGCCCCAGCCCGACGATACCGTGCCGCGTTTCGACTACGAGACGCATCTGGCCGCCCTCACCGCGCCCCGGCCGCGCTGGCCGCAAGGCACCCGCAGTGTCAGCGAGCTGCGCCTGTCGCTGCGGGTCCGGCCCTCGGGGCTCATGGGGGCGGTGCGGGGGGCGCGCAGGCTGCATCTGGATATCGTCGATTACCCCGGCGAGTGGCTGCTGGACCTGGCGCTTCTGGACAAGGATTATGAAGAGTGGTCCGGCGAGGTGCTGGAGCGGCTGGAGGCGCGCGACGGGGCGGCGGCATTCCTGCGCCAGGCGCGTGAGACGGATGGCGCCGTGCCCCATGACGAGACGCTGGCCCGCGCGCTGGCCGAGGGCTACACCACCACGCTGCGGGCCGCGCGCGCCGCGGGGTTTGCTGATTGCACGCCGGGCCGGTTCCTGCTGCCGGGCGATCTGGCCGGCTCGCCGGTGCTCACCTTCGCGCCGCTGCCGCGCCCCGGACGGGTGCGCCGCGGAACGCTCTGGCGCGAGATGGAACGGCGATACGAGGCCTACAAGCGCCAGGTGGTCAGGCCCTTCTTCCGGGCCCATTTCTCCCGCATCGACCGCCAGATCGTGCTGGTGGACGTGCTGGGCGCGATCCATGCCGGCCCGAGGGCGGTGGAGGACATGCGCCGTGCCATGGCCGGGATTCTCTCGGCCTTCCGGCCCGGGCGCAATGCCTTCCTGACGCGGCTGCTGACCGGCCGGCGGGTGGAGAAGATCCTGTTCGCCGCCACCAAGGCCGATCATCTGCACCACCGCCAGCATCCGCGGCTGACCGCGATCATGGAGGCGCTGGTGAAGGACGCCCGGGCGCGGGCCGATTTCTCGGGGGCGCGGACGGCGGCCATGTCGATCGCCGCCCTGCGTGCCACGGTGGAGGAAACCGTCGAGCACGGGGGGCGGCGGCTCGATTGCGTGCGCGGGTGGCTGGAGGACGGCCGGCAGGCCGCCTTCTACCCCGGCGAGCTGCCCGAGGACCCCGCCCGGCTGCTGTCTCCGGCCCGTGAGGGGGCGGAAAAGTGGCTCGACGCCGATTACGGGGTGATGAATTTCGCGCCCGCTCCGCTGAGCCTGAAGCCCGGCGAGGGGCCGCCGCACATCCGCCTCGACCGGGCGGCCCAGTTTCTGATCGGGGACCGGCTGTGAGGGCGGGGGTGATGCCGGCCGGGGCGAGGAAAGCGGCAACGACGGGAAGCTGCCGGAAGTGCATCTGAGGTGGAAAAGGCCATGAGCGGGAAAGACGACAACGGCCCGGTGCTGATCGAGCTCGAGGGCGCGCCCTCGCAGACCCCGGACACCGCACCCGCGGTGCCCGATGCAGCGCCTCCCGAGGGCCGGGCCATGCAGGCGGCCGCCACCTTCGCCGCCCGTTCGCCTTCGGCGCTGGGGCGGTGGTTCTGGCGGCTCCTGGGGGCGCTGGCGGTGTTTTTCCTCGGGCTCTGGGCGTGGGATTTCGTCGCCGGGCTGATCGCGCGCAGCCCCTGGCTGGGCTACGGGGCGCTGGTGCTGGTCGGGGCCTTCGTGGTGGTCTGCGCCGGCATCGCCTTGCGCGAGTGGGCGGCGTTTGCGCGGCTGCGGCGGCTGGATACCATCCACCGCATGGCGGCCAGGGCGCTGGCCGAGGACGATCTGGACGGCGCGCGCCGGGTCGTGGCCCGGTTGCGGGCGCTTTATGCGGGGCGGGACGAGCTGAAATGGGGCCTGGCACGGCTGGCCGAGCGCGAGGAAGAGGTGCTCGATGCCGATGCCCTGCTGGGGCTGGCCGAGGCCGAAGTGCTGGCCCCGCTGGACGCCGCCGCGCGGCGGGAGATCGAGGCCGCGGCGCGCCAGGTGGCCGCCGTCACGGCGGTGGTGCCGCTGGCGCTGGCCGATGTGGTGGCGGCGCTGGCCGGCAATCTGAGGATGATCCGCCGGATTGCCGAAATCTACGGCGGGCGGGCCGGCACCCTGGGCAGCTGGCGGCTGACGCGCACGGTGCTGACCCATCTGGTGGCCACCGGTGCGGTGGCGGTGGGCGACGATCTGATCGGCTCTGTCGCCGGCGGCGGGGTGCTTTCGAAGATCTCGCGCCGCTTCGGCGAGGGGGTGATCAACGGCGCGCTGACCGCCCGGGTGGGGGTGGCGGCGCTGGAGGTGTGCCGCCCTCTGCCCTTTGCCCGCGCGCCCGCGCCTTCGGTTTCCTCTCTGGTCCAGCGGGCGCTGGCGGGGCTGTTCGGCGGCGGAAGGGAAAGCTAGCGGGGGTTTTGCTCAATGCCCCGGGCCGGGATTTTCCGGATTGCGCGGCCGGGTGACACATCGCGCCTTTCAGCGCAGCACCGGGACCGCCCCGGGCGGACGGCGCACCTGTTCGATGCCCATGCGCATGCCCTCGCCGATCCGCCGGGCCAGCGCCACCCAGGGCACGGCCACCTCCACGGGCAGCACGCGTCTGGCGGTTTCCTCGAAGAGGTCCAGCCAGATCGGGAAATGCTCGGGCATCACCGAGGGCGTGGCCATGTGCACCTGCTGGGGGCGGCCATCGTAGTTTCGTTCGTGCAATATGGCATTGCGCCAGAAGCGGGCGATCTTTTCCTCATGCGCGGCCCAGGCCTCGGGGCTTTTGCCGATGCGGGCGTTGAAGATGGGCCCGAGAACCGGATGCACCCGGATCTCGGCATAGAAGGCGCGCACCTGTGCATCGATCTCTTCGGGCGTGATGGCAAAGCGCGGCGGCATGGCGTTCATCGGCGTTCTCCTGTCTTCGCCCTCCGATATGGCACCGGGAAGCCCCCTGCAAAAGGGCGGGCCAGTGTCGCATGGCTCTGGACCATCGGCGCCGGCGTGCCTATAAGCGCGGCCATGGGCATGCCTGCGATCATCATTCGAATTACCGGCCCGGCGCTCTGAGACCGAGCCGCCGGGACAGAGGCGTTGACCACCCACGCCGCAGCCTTCACAACAGCATCCGATACCCGCCAGAAGGACGCCACTGATGTGTGCCGAGACCCCCGACTACAAGAACACGCTGAACCTGCCCAGGACGGATTTCCCCATGCGTGCCGGCCTGCCCGGGCGCGAGCCCGGCTGGCTGGAGCGCTGGGAGAAGATCGGCATCTACGACCGGCTGCGCGAAAAGAAGGGCCGCCCGCCCTTCATCCTGCATGACGGCCCTCCTTACGCCAACGGGCACCTGCACATCGGGCATGCGCTCAACAAGATCCTCAAGGACATGGTGGTGCGCAGCCACCAGATGATGGGCCATGATGCCCGCTATGTGCCCGGCTGGGATTGCCACGGCCTGCCGATCGAGTGGAAGATCGAGGAACAGTACCGCGCCCGCGGCCGCGACAAGGACGAGGTGCCGGTGATCGACTTCCGCCAGGAGTGCCGGAAGTTCGCCGAAGGGTGGGTGGATATCCAGCGCGCCGAATTCAAGCGCCTCGGCGTGATCGGCAACTGGGACGATCCGTATCTCACGATGGATTTCCACGCCGAAGCCGTGATCGCCGTGGAATTCATGAAGTTCCTGATGAACGGAGTGCTGTATCAGGGCTCCAAGCCGGTGATGTGGAGCCCGGTGGAAAAGACCGCTCTGGCCGAGGCGGAGGTGGAATACCACGACAAGAAGAGCGATGCGATCTGGGTGAAGTTTCCTCTTCTTAATGACCGGCAATATATCGTCGATGAAGATGGAAATATCCGGTACGCAACTTTGACTTCCGATCCTGTTGGATTGAACGGTGCCATGGTTGTGATCTGGACAACCACACCTTGGACAATCCCACAAAACCGGGCGGTATGTTTTGGTACGGAGAAAACCGGCTGCATTTATGGCTTGTACGAAATTACTAGCGAGATGCCGGAGGGAAGTTGGGCGCAGAAAGGTGACCGGTATCTGATCGTCGAGGATAGAGCCGAAGAAGTATTCGAGAGGGCCCGCGTGCCTGCAGGCGGGTGGGTACTCATTCAACAAGTTGATCGGAAATATTTGCAAGGTCGCGTTTGTGCCCACCCCCTGCGTGGACTGGTTGACAAGAGTGAGCCTGAGGAAAATCGGTGGGATTTCGACGTCCCCCTTCTGCCCGGCGATCACGTGACATTCGACACCGGTACCGGTTTT
>WFPZ01000001.1 GCA_015487335.1 Paracoccaceae bacterium | reverse complement strand
ACCCCGGCCACCGGCTCGCCCCGCCCGGCCAGGGCGCAGGCCGCCCAGTCGAACAGCGACAGGCGCATGACCTCCAGCGCCGCCGGCGCGGGGCGCGCGGTTGCGGCAAATTTCCCCAGGATGGATGCCACCTGCCCGGCCATTCACTCCTCCCGGCTTCTTCTGTCCCGAAATACTCTCGCGCGACAGGCCCTCGCATGACAGGCGGGAAATCCCGCCCTCAGCCGTAAAGCTCGTGCGCGCGCTGCTCGAAGGCGCGCACCACCCGCTGCATGGCCTCGTTGAACACCACCCCGATCACCTTCTGCAGGATGGCGTTGCGGAACTCGAAATCCACGTCGTATTCGACGATACAGCCCCCCTCCACATCGCGGAAGGCCCAGTGCGAGTGCAGGTAGCGGAAGGGGCCGTCGAGGAATTCCGAATCGATGGTCCGCTTTCCGGGGCAGAGCACCACGCGGCTGCCGAAGCGCTCGCGGAACACCTTGAAGGCGATCACCAGATCGACATCCGCCACGTCGCACTCGCCCTGCCTGCCCCATGAGCGGATGCGCGCCGCGGCCATCCAGGGCAGGAACTCCGGGTAGCGGGCCATGTCCGCCACCAGGTCGTACATCTGCTCGGCCGTGTAGGGCATCTTCCGGGTTTCGGAATGTTTCGGCATGCGGCGGCTTTTCTCTGGTGAGTGCGTTCACGGTTTCGTAAACTGCGCCGGGGAATGCAAGAGGAAGTCATGCCGCAGCGTGAATATGTCATCGACCCGATGATCTCGGCCAAGGCCATCGCCGCCCGGGTGGAAGAGCTGGCCGGCGAGATCGAGCGCCATTTCGCCGGCACCGAGAAGCTGGTGGTGGTGGGGCTGCTGCGCGGCTCCTTCGTGTTCATTGCCGATCTGGTGCGCGAGATCGACCTCGACATCGAGGTGGACTTCCTCGAGGCCTCCTCCTACGGCGACAGCACCGAATCGAGCCGCGAGGTGCGGATTCTCAAGGACCTGCGCGGCGAGATCGGCGGACGCGACGTGCTGGTGGTCGAGGATATCGTCGACACCGGATACACGCTGAAGCACGTGGTTGGGCTGTTGCGCTCGCGCAAGCCCCGCCGGCTGGAGACCATCGCCCTGCTCGACAAGCCCTCGCGGCGCGAGGTGGACATCCGCGCCACCTGGACCGGCTTCGAGATTCCCGACGAGTTCGTGGTCGGCTACGGAATCGATTTCGCCCAGCGCAACCGCAACCTGCCCTATATCGGGAAGGTGCGGTTTGCCGGCGACGAGAGCGGCGGCTGAGCCGGGCTCAGGCCGCGGGGGGCGGCGCTTCCGAAACGGGGCCCGAAAGCGCCATGACCAGCATGTAGAACAGGAT
The DNA here is from genome assembly GCA_015487335.1 of Paracoccaceae bacterium. GTDB lineage: Bacteria > Pseudomonadota > Alphaproteobacteria > Rhodobacterales > Rhodobacteraceae > S012-89. Next base: position 725 of record WFPZ01000001.1, on the reverse strand, counting down.
CAGCGGCACGATGATGCCGCTTCCCTCGAGATCCCGGGTGCTGACGATCACGTCGTCCTTGTCCATCTTCGGCGCGGCGGCCTCGTCGGCGGCGACGGGCGCAGCCAGAGCCCCGGCAAGCGCGGCGGCGCCAAGCACTTTCATGAATTTCATTTTCCTGCCTCTCCGATGCAATGCACGAAGGGGAAGCATGAACCATCTCCCGCGGCGGATCAACGGTTGTTGCGGCTCCGCCGCAAGGAGATGTGCGGTGAGGTTTGACGGACACGGCGCTTCGTGATCGGATGGGGCCATGAACATCCGCTTTCTTCTGCGCATGGCCAGATGGGCCCGTCACCCGCCGTCGCAAGGGCGCGTGAGGCTGGTGCTGGGGGTGGTGGCGCTGGCCCTGCTGCTTTTCGCAATCGAGCGCCTCGTGGGCTGGCCGGAGTGGCTGACCACCGGCGGCGATCCGCGCGGCCGGATCGGGCGCTGAAGCCGCCCCGCCCCGGCCTCAGCCCTGCCCGGCCCTCCTGAGACGCGCGGCGCGCAGGCGGGCGAAATCCTCGCCCGCGTGGTAGGACGAGCGCGTCAACGGCGTGGCCGAAACCATCAGGAAACCCTTGCCCCAGGCGGCCTTTTCATAGGCCTTGAACTCCTCGGGGGTGACGAAACGGTCCACCGCGTGGTGCTTGGGGGTGGGCTGAAGATACTGGCCGATGGTCAGGAAATCGACATCCGCGGCG